>DOUW01000166.1 GCA_003520365.1 Massilia sp. | reverse complement strand
AGCCCTGGTCGCCGGAGCGCCGGCGCTGGCGGACCTGCCCTGGGAGCGCCAGCAGCAGGTGTCGGCGCAGCGCTACCGCGACCTGCTCACCCGCGTGGCCGCCGAGTACCGGGCGGCGCCCCGGGCGGACGACGAGGAACTGAAAGCGCTGGCCGACGTCATGGCGCGCAACCTGCAGCAGACCGAACGTATCCGGCGCAGCCGGGTCCTGCCCGGCAAGCTGTCCTGGCGCCTCGAAGGTCCCTTCGACAGCAGCTACAGCCTGGCACTGCTGAACCGCGAAACGGCGCAGGCCCTGAGCAGCCTAGGACACGACGTGGCCCTGCATTCGACCGAAGGGCCGGGCGACTTTGCCCCGAATCCCGCCTTCCTCGCAGCCAATCCGGAGATCGCGCAGCTGCACAGCCGCGTGGCCACGCTACGCCAGGAAGATGCCGACGCCTGCAGCCGCAACCTGTATCCGCCTCGGGTCGAAGACATGCGCGGACGCTTCAACATGCTGCATCACTATGCCTGGGAGGAATCCGCATTCCCGTACGAGTGGGCCAGCGCGTTCAACGAGCACCTGCAGGCGATGACCTGCCTGTCGAAGCACGTGCAGAAGGTCATGGTCGACCAGGGCGTCCATATTCCGATGAGCACCTCGGGTTGCGGCGTCGACCATTGGGAGCGCGTCCAAGCGGACCGCTCGCGTCCCTGCCCGGGACGCGCCTTCCGCTTCCTGCACGTATCGTCGTGTTTCCCGCGCAAGGGCGCGGACGTCCTGCTGCGCGCCTACGGCGAGGCATTCAGCGACGCCGACGATGTCACCCTCGTCATCAAGACCTTCGCCAACCCGCACAACGAAATCCATGCCTGGCTGGCCGACGCGCGCCGCGACAACCCGGCTTATCCAGACGTCGTCATCCTCGAAGAGGATATGAGCGACGCGCAGTTGAAAGGCTTGCTCGAGCAGTGCCATGCCCTGGTCGCCCCCAGCCGGGCCGAGGGCTTCGGCATGCCGCTGGCCGAGGCGATGCTGTCTGGCTTGCCGGTCATCACGACCGGTTGGAGCGGCCAGCTCGACTTCTGCAATCCGGATACCGCCTGGCTCGTCGATTTCCACTTCGCCCCGGCGCAAACCCATTTCGGCCTGTTCGGCTCGGTCTGGGCCGAACCCGACCAGGCACACCTGGCGCGCACCATGCGCGAAGTCCATGGCTTGCCTGCGCACGAGCGGCGCGCCAAGGCCGACCAGGGCCGTGCGCTCCTGATGAGCCAATTCAAGTGGCGCGACGTGGCCGAACGCCTGGTCGATGCGGCACGCGCGTTCTCGAAGCCGGGCAGGGCGGACGAGCAGAAGATCGGCTGGATCTCGACCTGGAACACGAAGTGCGGCATTGCAACCTATTCCGCGCACCTGATCCACAGCCTGCCGGCGCCGGTCACGGTGTTCGCGCCGCATGCGGCCGAGCGCACCGCGGCCGACGGCGCCGAGGTGGTGCGCTGCTGGGAGGCGGGCGACAACGATACGCTCGACGAGCTGGCGGCCGCGATCGACGCCGCCGGCGTGACCACCCTGGTGCTCCAGTTTAACTACGGTTTCTTCCAGTTCGAGCGCCTGGCCGAGTTCCTGGCGGCGCAGCGCGCGGCCGGCCGGATCGTGATCGCCCCGCTGCCCCCGCGCAACCAGCCCGCCCCCCCCCCCCCCCACCCCCAAAACCCCCCCCCCCGCGTCNNCGGCCGGATCGTGATCGCCACGCTGCACGCGACCATCGATCCGGCCCACGTCCCGCACAAGCGGCTGGAAAAGCTGGTGCCCGGCCTGCGCGCTTGCGAGCGCATCCTGGTCCATTCCGTGGGCGACCTGAATCGCCTGAAGGGCTACGGCCTGCTCGAGAACGTGACGCTGTTCCCGCACGGCGTGCTCGACTGGCCCGAGCCTGCCGAGCGCGCCGCTTCGCGCAGCTTCCAGGTCGCGTCGTACGGCTTCTTCCTGCCTCACAAGGGACTGCCCGAGCTGGTGGCAGCAATCGACCTGTTGCGCAAGGACGGGCGCGACGTGCGCCTGAACATGGTCAATGCCGAATACCCGATTGGCGACTCGGCCGCGCTCATCGCCCAGGTCAAGGACCTGGTCCGTCAGCTGGACCTTGGCGACCGCGTGGAATTGTGCACCGCCTTCCTCGACGATCAGGACAGCCTCGCCAAGCTCGACGCGGCCGACCTGATCGTGTTCCCTTACCAAAATACCGGCGAGTCGGCCAGCGGCGCGGTGCGCTATGGGCTGGCCAGCGGACGGCCGGTCGCGGTGACGCCGCTGGCGATCTTCGATGACGTCAGCCGGGTGACCTTCCGCTTCGACGGACAAAGCCCGAGGGAAATCGCGGACGGGATCGCCCGCCTGATCGACGAGATCGACACCCGCGCCGAGCGTGTCGAGCAGGTCCGCGCCGAGGCGCAGCGCTGGCGCGCTTCGCACCGCTATTCGCGCCTGGGAGAACGGCTGCACAACATGATGAACGCATTGCATATTGCACGGCTGTCCTGAGCGGTCGCCATGGTCAATCTGTCTTACTAAAAAACAAACATAAAAATAATGCAAGAAACTCCACGCTGGACAGCGTCCCGGATGACCCGGGCGCTGGTGCTTTTCCTGACCCTCGCATTGGTCCTTTTCCTGCAGTTCCGCGCGCAGATCTTCAACGGTTTCTCGGTGCTGTACGGCGACCGTTACGATGCGGCGATCATGACCACGATTCTCGAGCACTGGTCCAACGTGCTGCACGGCCTGTCGCCCTGGTCGCAGCTGTATTATTTCTATCCCTATGAAAAGACGCTGGGCCATACCGACGGTTATTTCCTGATCGGCCTGATTTACTCGGTCATTCGCGCATTCGGCACCGATCCCTTCCTGACCGCGGAGCTGAGCAATGTCATGCTCAGGGTGATCGGCTTCTTCGCGTTCTTCGTCGCGGTGCGGCAGATGTTCAAGCTGCCTTTCTGGACGGCGGTGCTCACGGCGGCGTTGTTCACGCTGAGTAACAACCTGACCATCCATGGCCAGCGCATGCAGCTGGCGACCGTTGCGTTCGCTCCGATCGTCGCCCTGCTCATGTGGCATTCAGTGCGCGCGCTCTATGAAGAGCGCGAACGCCGTTTCGCGGGATATGGCGCCGCCGCCGCGCTCCTGCTGGGCGCATGGAGCATCACCTGCTTCTACATCACCTGGTTTTTCATTTTCTTCACGACCTTCCTGTTCGTGTTCCTGCTCATTGGGCAAACCCGCGCCGAGCGGCGCGAACTGGGGCGCAAGATCGTCCGGCAAAAGGTGGGCGTTTTCGTGGTGGTGCTGGTGACGCTGGCTTCCCTGCTTCCCCTGTTGACCGTCTACCTGCCCAAATCGCGGGAAACCGGCATGCGCCCCATCGAAACGGTGCTGGGCAATACCGTACCCTTGCAGGGCATCCTGCAGGTGGGGAACGAAAATCTTTTGTTCGGCAAGATCTACAACCGCTTCCTTTCCTTCGTGACGCCTGGCTATGCGCCGAATGGCGAGTACTACAATACCGGGATCGCGCCGATCCTGTTCCTGTTCTTCGTTTTCGGCTGCGTGCTGCTGTACCGAAAAAACAGGGATGCGGCGTCGCCGTTTTCCGGCAAGCTGCTGAAGGCGGCCTGCGCGGCGACGGTGCTGACCTGGCTGCTCGCCCTGAATGTCGGCGGCTACAGCGCCTGGACCCTGGTTTATCAATTCTTCCCGGGCGCGCGCGCATTGAGCGTGGTATCGGCTTACCAGATTTTCCTGACCTTCCCGGTACTGGTCATTGCCGGCTATTATCTGGCATCGTTGAAAATCAGCCGCTCGCTATTATTCGTGCTCGTGTTGTTGCTGGGGGCTGAAGAATTGAATGACGGTTATATCGCGCTTGTCCGCGCCGACGAGCTCCAGCGTGTCGACGTACCGGCTCCGCCGCCGGAGTGCGACGTCTTCTTCGCCAGCGGCTGGAACAAGCAGGCGACGCTGACGCCAATGCCGGAATGGATCAACAACTTCTACGCGCATAATGTGAGCGCGATGTTGATTGCCGAGTTGCACCGCCGGCCGACGATCAACGGTATCGCCTCGTTCAATCCACCCGACTGGAATTTCCAGGCGCCGAACGAACCCGATTACCTTGAGCGCATCCGGCAGTATGCGCAGCGCCACCAGGTCAGTAATCTCTGCCGTCTCGATCTCGAGGCGAAACGCTGGGATGTGCGCTGGTAAGTGGCACAAGGAAATTTATTTATATTTTTTAGATCAGCATGAGTGCAAACGAAACAATCGCCGTCGTCATTCCCTGCTATCGCGTGACGCGCCACATTCTCGATGTGCTTGCGCGCATGGGGCCGGAAGTCAGCCGAATCTATGTGGTCGACGATAAGTGCCCGGACGGGACCGCTGCGCTGGTGAGGGAAAAGTGCACCGATCCGCGCGTGACCGTCATCGAGCATGCGGAGAACCAAGGCGTCGGCGGCGCCGTCATGACCGGCTACCAGGCCGCGATCGACGATGGCATGACGGTGATCGTGAAAGTCGATGGCGATGGCCAGATGGACCCGGCCCTGATTCCGGAATTCGCCGAGCCCATCCTGCGCGGCGAAGCGGACTACACGAAGGGCAATCGTTTTTTCGACCTGGAGCAGATCCGGAGCATGCCGCCGGTGCGCCTGTTCGGGAATGCGGTCCTGTCGCTGATGACGAAGCTGTCTTCCGGCTATTGGGACTTGTTCGACCCGACGAATGGCTACACCGCCATTCACGCCGACGCCGCGCGTCACCTGCCGTTTAACCGTATCAGCCGCCGCTATTTCTTCGAAACCGACATGCTGTTCCGCCTGAATACGCTGCATGCGGTCGTCGTCGATGTCCCGATGGATGCCCATTACGCGGACGAGGTGAGCAACCTGAAGATCTCGAAGATCGTCACCGAATTCCTGGTGAAGCACGTGCGCAATTTCGGCAAGCGCATCTTCTATAACTATTACCTGCGCAATATGTCGCTGGCATCGGTCGAATTGCCGCTCGGCGTATTGCTGGTATTGCTGGGGTCGATCTACGGCGGCATTCACTGGATCGACTCGGCCAACGCAGGCATCGAAACGCCGGCCGGCACCGTGATGCTGGCCTCGCTGCCTATCCTCATGGGAGTGCAACTGATCCTGGCGTTTCTTGCCAATGACATTGCTTCGGTACCGAAGCGTCCATTGCACAAGAAGACCCGGTTCCAGCGCCTGACCGGCCGCGAATGAAAGAGCGCGCGCCACAATTCCTGATCTACGTCGTGGGCGGCCTGTTGAGCGCCCTGGTCGATATCGGCCTGATGCAGATCCTGATCGCGAACCAGCAGAACGCATTCGTCGCCACATCGGCCGGTTTCGTCGCCGGCTTATGCGTGAATTATGCGTACCACGCCAAGGTGACTTTCAAGAACGACCTCGGCGTGGGGTCGCTGGCACGCTATCTGTGCGTCGTCGGCGCGAATTACCTGTTGACGCTCGGCCTGGTCGGCGTATCGCTCGCGCTGTTCGACAATGCGCTCATCGGCAAGATCGTCTCGCTGCCCGTCGTTGCCGCGAACGGATTCCTGTTGAGCAAGATCTGGATCTTCAAGTAAGGCCGCTGGACCGGCACGCGGATCAGGAAAGCAAGGTCAACAGGTCTTGTACGCCGGGCGCGCCGGGCCGGATCAGGCTGGGACCGGAGGGCGTGGTGGCGGTCCCGGCATGCTGCGGCATGCCGGCGCCGGCGACGCGGATCAGCTGATCCGCATGCAGCAGGACGCCGCCTTCGTCATGTTCCGCGCCTGCGGTGTCGGCCGCGACCAGGAAATACAGCGACACCCCGATCCGTTCCAGGTGCGCGAACAATCCATCCTCATGGGCGGCCGCGACCGCGGGCGAGTCCACCGCCACGCTCATCAGCAGGTCGCCAGTGTGCAAGTCTGCCACCCGCCCGGCATGCGGGTACTCCGGCAGCGCCAGGCTTTCCCGGAGACGGGCATCGGCGTGGCGATAATGCCAGACGCCGGACACGTCGGAAAGCACGACCGGCATGAGACAAACGCCGGGCCGGTGGGCGCGCAACAGCCCCTCGGGCAGCTCGCGCAAGGAACCGCGTGACGCTGGCGCCGTAGCGGCATCCGTCCCGGCGCCATCGACCCGGCCGCCGATGTCGACATATACCCGGCGCCTTGCCTCGATGTCGGGGAGCGCCGCCAGGCACAAGGCCAGTTGCACCAGCGTCGACTCGTCCGCATCCAGCCCGGGCGTGGCGGCCAGGGCGTCGAGCAGGG
>DOUW01000445.1 GCA_003520365.1 Massilia sp. | reverse complement strand
CGTGGGTTCAAGAACCCACCCTACTTCACGATCGTATAGCAAGGCACGTACGCCTTGCCCGGCAATTTCATCCGGCTCTGCTCCACGAACGAGGTCAATAGCGCATCCATCGGCTCCATGATCGCGCTTTCGCCGTGGATCTCGTACTTGCCGTGCTCCTCGATCGCGCGGATGCCCTCTTCCTTGACGTTGCCAGCCACCACGCCCGAGAACGCGCGGCGCAGGTTTGCCGCCAGCAGGTGCGTTTCCTGGTTCTTGTGCAGCGACAGGTTGCGCATGTTTTCGTGGGTCGGCTTGAACGGGCGCTGGAATTCCTGGTCGATCTTCAACAGCCAATTGAAATAATAGGCATCGCTGTGCGCCTTGCGGAATTCGCGCACCTGCTTGATCCCGGCGTGCATTTCGCGCGCGACCGCGTCCGGATCGTCGATGATGATCTTGTAGCGCGCGCGCGCCTTGTCGCCCAGGGTTTGCCCGATGAAGCTGTCGATCTGCTCGAAGTATTCGCGCGCGGTGGCCGGGCCGGTGAAGATCAGCGGGAAAGGCATCTCGGCATTATCGGGATGGAGCAGGATGCCGAGGATGTAGAGAATCTCTTCGGCCGTGCCGGCGCCGCCCGGGAACACGCAGATGCCGTGGCCGACGCGCACGAACGCTTCCAGGCGCTTTTCGATGTCCGGCATGATGATCAGGTCGTTCACGATCGGATTCGGCGATTCGGCGGCGATGATGCCGGGTTCCGAAATGCCGATATAGCGCCCGCCCTGCAAGCGCTGCTTGGCGTGGCCGATGGTGGCGCCTTTCATCGGGCCTTTCATCGCGCCCGGGCCGCAGCCGGTGCAGATGTCGAGTTCGCGCAAACCGAGCGCATAGCCGACCTCTTTCGAATAATTGTATTCGACGCGGTTGATCGAATGGCCGCCCCAGCACACCACCAGATTCGGATTGCGCTGCGGCTGCAACAGGTTGGCGTTGCGCAGGATGTGGAATACCGCGTCGGTAATGCCTTCCGGGCGCGACAGGTTGAAACGCGGATTATCGGTGACTTCGAAATTCACGAAGACGATATCGCGCAGCACCGAGAACAGGTGCTCGTGGATGCCCTTGATCATCTTGCCGTCGACGAAGGCCATGGAGGGCGCGCCGCGGATATCGAGCTTGATGCCGCGCTCGCGCTGGATGATGCTGATATCGAAACTGCTGTAGCGTTCCAGCAGTTCCTTGCCGTCGTCGATCGAGCTGCCCGAGTTGAGGACGGCGAGCGAACATTTGCGGAATACGGAATACAGGCCACCCTGGCTGGTATCGAGGAGCTTGGCCACTTCGGCCTTGGACAGGACTTCCAGCCGGCCTTCCGGCGAAATCAGGGTATCGACGACGTCGTATTTCATGCAGGTCTTCCTTTTCTGACGTTCTTGTTAGGACAGCTCGAGAAACCGCAGCAAAGGATCACGTCTTCGCAGCGGGTGCGCATGCCGATGCGCAGCGGGCTTCTCGCGTTGCCCGGAAACGAAAATGGCTGTTTCACCAATATACGACAACTGGCGGGGACATGCGTGTCCAATCCGCGCACCGTTTGTGCCGCGCTGCACCATCCGCGCGCGTGTTTACCACAATGGCAAATATTTTTCTTGAGGTCAGCAATTTCCTCTAAAATGCGTGCGGATTGAATGCCGGGCAAGCCGGCTTTCGAACAAAAACAGCTATTCTTAAAACACTATTTCGGGAGGAACCGCATGAGCGGTGCAGCTGCTACACCCGCCGACAAGGTCGTCATTCCAGAGTTCAAACAGATCATGGGCCACCCAGCGCCGCTGTGGATGCTGTTCATGACCGAATTCTGGGAACGCTTCGCCTTCTACGGCATCCGTTGGGCCCTCGTGCTCTACATCGTCGCCCAGTTCTACGGCGGCGACGCCGTCGGCCAGGCCGACGCCAACCTCACCTACGGTTCCTACCTCGCGCTGGTCTACGCCGGCGCCGTCTTCGGCGGCCTGATCGCCGACCGCGTCATCGGCTACCAGCGCTCGATCCTGATCGGCGCCGTGTTCATGGCGGCTGGCCTGTTCATGATCACGATCCCGAGCCAGGACATCTTCAAGCTCGGCCTGGCCACCATCATCGTCGGCAACGGCATGTTCAAGCCGAACATCTCGACCATGGTCGGCAAGCTGTATTCGCTGAACGACACCCGCCGCGACTCGGGCTTCACCATCTTCTACATGGGCATCAACGCGGGCGCCTTCATCGCCCCGATCCTGACCCAGATCATGGCCCAGAACATGGGCGACGGCACCACCCCGGCCTACAAGGTCGTGTTCTTCGCCTCCGGCGTCGGCATGCTGATCAGCCTGGTGTGGTTCTACATCGGCCGCAAGACCCTGGCCGGCATCGGCGCACCGGAACCGCAGGCGCAAGGCATGGGCCGTCCGCTGGCCGTCATCATCGGCAGCGTGATCGTCATCCCAGGCGTCTACTTCCTGCTCAAGCTCGGCGCCAACACCCTGCAGGTGATCCTGACCGTCCTGTTCATCGCCCTGGCGCTGATGCTGATGGTCGAAGGCATCCGCAACGGCAAGGTCGCGCGCGACAAGACCATCGCCATGATGATCATCTTCGCCTTCAACATCCTGTTCTGGATGTTCTTCGAACAGGCCGGTTCCTCGTTCACCTTCCTGGCCGACCAGATCGTCGACCGCCAGTTCGGCGACTGGACCTTCCCGGTCGCCTGGTTCCAGAGCGTGAACTCGGTTGCCATCATCGCTTTCGCGCCGATCATCGCCGCGATCTGGGTGATGCTGGGCCGCCGCAACGCCAACCCGTCGATCCCGCGCAAGTTCGGCCTGGGCCTGATCTTCAACGGCCTGGCCTTCGGCCTCCTGATGTACGCGCTGTCGACCCTGGTCGACGACGCCGGCAAGATCCCGTTCTGGACCCTGTTCACGGTCTACTTCATCCAGTCGGTAGGCGAGCTGTGCCTGTCGCCGATCGGCCTGTCGATGGTCACCAAGCTGGCGCCGGTGCGCCTGGTCGGCCTGGGGATGGGCGGCTGGTTCCTCTCGACCGGCATCGGCAACAACCTGTCGGGCATCTTCGCGTCGCACGTCTCGGGCGAATCGGGCATGTCGATCGGCTCGGCCCTGGGCGGCTACACCTTCGGCTTCTGGTCGCTGGTGGGCGGCGGCGTGCTGCTGTTCCTGATCGCACCGCTGATCCAGAAGCTGATGCACGGCGTGAAGTAATACGTCGCTTCGCTCGAATAAGAAACGGCAGCTTCGGCTGCCGTTTTTTTGTTTCATCCGTTGGTCGGCGGGTTGCCCGCCGCGCAACTGGTGTTCATCGTTTACGCGTGGGCACAGGGGCGCCCACCCTACGGGTCAGCCGCTCGACTCCCCATCCAGCGCGCGGCGCATGGCATCCATCTCCTCCACCATCCAGGCCCGGAAGCGCTGGACCTTGCTCATGTTTTCCTTGTGCGGATTGGCGAGGAAGCGGTAGCCCATGTCGAAGCGAGCGCTGCGGCAGGGTATCTGGCGCAGCGCGCCCGAGGCGATGTCCTGGCAGGCGATCCCGTAGGGCACCAGCGCCACGCCCTGCCCCGCCACCGCCGCCTGCACCAGCACGCCCCAATGGCTGTAGCCGCGCGAGAAATCGTACCTGCCCTTCAGGGCGCGGTTCTCGTTCAAGAGCTGCAGCCATGACTCGGGCGACTTTTCGCACAGCAGCGGCTGCTGCGCCAGATCGGCCAGGCCCAGGTCCGGCTGGCCGGGCGCCAGCAGCTCCGGGCTGTAGACCGGCACCAGGCGTTCGCGAAACAGCAGCGCCGGGTCGCCGTCGCGCACCGGGCCGTAGCGGATCGCCACGTCGGTGGTGTCGGCTTCCAGGTCGACCGGTGCGTCGTTCGAATCGATGCGGATGTCGAGTTCCGGGTACAGCTTGGTGAAGCGGTGCATGCGCGGCACCAGCCACTTGATGGCGAAGGAATGCGTGGTCGAGATGCGCAGCACGGACTCCTCGTCGCCGCGCTGCAGCGCCCCGACCTTGGCGCGCAGGTCGGCCAGCATGCGGCCGATCGCGATCGCCAGCTCCTCGCCCTTCTCGGTGAGGGAAATGTGGCGCGGATGGCGCACGAACAGCGCGAAGCCGACGGTTTCCTCGAGCTGCTTGACCTGCAGGCTGACCGCGGCCGGCGTCTTGTGCAATTCGCGCGCGGCCAGCTTGAAGCTGCCCCAGCGCGCGGCGCACTCGAAATCGATCAGGCCGGAAAGGCTGCGCAGCGGCTTCATGCACCCGCCATGCGTAAATTATTCTTATTCATAGCTGCGTTTTTTCTCGTTTGCCGGTTTTTACTGCCGAGCCGAAAATATACGCGATTCGTCAAGGAGAAGCCATGCACAAGAATACGTTGGTGATCGGCGGAACCCGTTACTTCGGCAAGCTGCTGGTGCAGCGCCTGGTGCGGGCGGGCCACCGCGTGACGATCGCCACCCGCGGCTATGCGCCCGATCCTTTTGGCGAGCGCATCGAGCGCGTCCGCGTCGACCGCCGCAACGAAACCGCGATGCGCAGCGCCTTCGCCGGCAGGCATTACGACCTGGTGTTCGACCAGATGTGCTACAGCCCGCTCGACGCGGCGATCGCCGTGCGCAGCTTCGCCGGCAAGGTCGGGCGCTACGTGATGACCTCGACCATCGACGTCTACCGCGGCCTGGGGCGCGCCGGCGCACTGATGGAAGACGACCTGGCCGTGCTGGCCCAGCCGATCGACACCGGCTATCCCTGGCATGACCCGACACTTGCGGTGCAAAGCTACGTCGCCGGCAAGATCCAGGCCGAGGCCTACCTGTACCGCGACGGCACGCTGCCGCTGGTGACCGCGCGCCTGGCCCACGTGCTGGGCGGGCCGGAGGAATTCACCGGGCGCCTGGCCTGGTACGTCGACCTGCTGCGCCGCGGCGCGCCGCTGCCGTATGCGAACGCGGCGGCCGAGGTCTCCTTCCTCGGTCCCCAGCAGGCCGCCGCCTTCC
>DOUW01000170.1:1387-3770 GCA_003520365.1 Massilia sp. | reverse complement strand
GCGTCGGCGTGGCCGGCAGCGCCAACATCGGCAAGCACTGCACCTTCGGTGGCGCGGCCATGATCAACGGCCACATCGAGATCGTCGACAACGTCCACATCACCGGCGCGACCATGGTGCCGAACTCGATCAGGGAGCCCGGACGCTATACCGGCTACGTCCCCGCGTCCAGAAACGCGGACTGGGAGCGCAATGCGGTCCTCGCGCGTAACCTGACGACGATGCGCGACAAGATCAAGGCGCTCGAGAAGGCGATCAAGGCGCTGACTGCGGAAAAGTGAGGACGTGAAAGGAGCGCTGCGTTGCAGACCCGAGAAAATGCCTTGCGCAAGCGCGGCCGCTGTGCGGCAAGGCTGCGGGAGGGATAGCCTGATGGGCGCTGCGCCGTCCGTCAACGCGCCCTGATACCGCGCCCTAATACCGCTATGGTGCAAGCACAGATCAGTGCTCCGCCAGCTCCACCAGGTGACGCTCGATCTCGAACACGTGCGGATCGTTCTTGCCCAGCTCGCGCAGGGCCTTGGCCAGTTCAAGCAGGTATTCGCTGTTCGGGCCGCTCGGTCCGCGCGCCTCGGCGATCTGGCGGGCGATCGCGCGCTCGCTGGCCGGGCCGAGGAAGGCCGCGTTCTCGTGGGTCGCAATGTAGACCAGGCCAAGGGCGCTGCTGCCGTCCTCGAAGCCGATCTCGGTTGCCAGGCGCAGGTAGCCGTTCTTTTCGCGGTGGTCGAGGTGGGCGAATTCCTCGGGCGTGACGAGGTAGGCCATGCCATGGCACACCGCCCCAGGCTCGGGCACCAGGGTGACGACCCGGCCCGGCGCGGTTTCCGTGCCGCGGTGGTCGTGCGAGCCCTGCCAGAAGCGGCGGCTCCAGCCCGTGATGTGCGCCGGGCGGCGTTCGAGGAAGGGGAAGTCGGCCTTGTAGATCAGCGAACCGTAGCCGAACAGCCAGACGCTGGCGTGGCTGTCGAACCTGTCCATGCGCTGGTTGATGGCGATGGTGTTGTAGGACATGATGCGGTGCAGGGAAGGGAAAAAGCGATCGCTCGATTCTAGCGCAGCTGCCCGATGGCGGCAGGCAAGGACTCAGGCGCCGTCCACCCGCCGACGTTTCGACGCAACATAGGGAAACAGGAAATCGATGAAGCTTTCCGCCGCCGGCGACAGTGAACGTCCGGCGCGCGTATAGACGAAGAAGCGGCGCGTGAGCATGGGCTCCTCGAGCGGACGCATGTGCAGCCGGTAGAGGCGCGCCAGCGGTTCGGCATAGGGCAGGCAGACCGTGACGCCGAGCCCCGCGCTGACCATCGCCAGGGCCGTGGTCATGAAGTTCACCTCGTTCGCAGGCTTCAGGGGCAGCTCGCGCAGCAGCGCGTGCATGTCGGCCAGCAGCCGTTCGGTGAACTGGCCTTGCAGGGCGATGAAGGGAAAACGTGTGACGTCCTGCCAGGTGACGCGCTCGGCCTCTTCCAGCGGATGGCCGGGTGGAAAAACCAAAGCGAAGGGCATCTCGAACAGTTCCCGGGCCTCCAGCAGCGGGGTCGGCTCGCGCTCGGGCCCGATGCCGATGTCCGACTCTCCCGACAGCACGCGCGCGATCACGCTGTCCACCTCGCTGTCGGCCAGGCGCACCTCGATGTCCGGCAAGCCGGCGCGATAGGCCGCGATCGCTTCGGGCAGCAGGGTGCAGCACATCAGTTGCGGCGCCGCAATGCGAACGATGCCTTTTCGCAACTGTGTGTGATCCGCGACGTTCGCCAGCGCACCGTCGAGATCGTCGATCATCTGGCTAAATAGCGGATACAGTTCGCGCCCGATGTCGGTCAGGGTGATTTTGCGCGTCGAGCGGTCGACCACGCGCGCGCCCAGGGTCTGCTCGAGTTCCTTGATCAAGCCGGACAGGGCCGACTGCGTGACGTGCAGGCTTTGCGCCGCCAGCGTAAAGTTACCGGTCTTGGCGACCGCCACGAAGGCACGCATCTGGCGCAGGGTAGGATTCATAAGATAATCCGATAAATGGGTCGGAAAATATTGATTGTATGATAGTCCGTTTTCATCTTTAATGGCGGCAACAACGCAACAACAAAGGAAAACGCCATGAAACTCGCCACCCTCAAAAGCGGCGGCCGCGACGGCACGCTGGTCGTCGTCAGCCGCGATCTCGTCACCTGCCAGGCGGTCCCGACGATCGCGCGCACGCTGCAGGGCGCGCTCGACGACTGGGACCAGGTCGCGCCGCGCCTGCAGGCCGTCTACGACCAGCTCAACGCCGGCACCGCCGACGAGGCCGAGTCCTTCATCGAATCCGCATGCCATTCGCCGCTGCCGCGCGCCTACCAGTGGTGCGACGGCTCGGCCTACATCAACCACGTCGAGCTGGTGCGCA
>DOUW01000170.1:0-1283 GCA_003520365.1 Massilia sp. | reverse complement strand
CCAAGGGCTTCGGCTTCTACCAGTCGAAGCCGGCCAGCGCCTTCTCGCCGGTGGCCGTCACGCCGGACGAGCTGGGCGACGCCTGGCGCGACAGCAAGCTGCACCTGCCGCTGCGGGTCACCCTGAACGACCAGCTGTTCGGCAAGCCGAACGCCGGCGAAGACATGACCTTCAGCTTCGCCCAGCTGGTCGCGCACGCCGCGAAAACGCGCGAACTGGGCGCGGGCAGCATCGTCGGTTCGGGCACGGTCTCGAACAAGCAGGGCAACCTGCACGGCTCGAGCATCGCCAACGGCGGCGTCGGCTACTGCTGCCTGGCCGAGGTGCGGATGTACGAAACCATCGAACACGGTGCGCCGAAGACGCCGTTCCTGCGCTTCGGCGACAGCGTGCGCATCGAGATGCTGGATGTTACCGGCGCGAGCATTTTCGGCGCCATCGATCACGAAGTCGCGCATTACCACGGGAGGAAGGAATGAAGCTCTACACCTATTTCCGCAGTTCGGCAGCCTACCGGGTGCGGATCGCGCTGAACCTGAAGGGCCTGAACTACGAAGCGGTGCCGGTGCACCTGCTCAAGGGCGGCGGCGAGCAGCGCCAGGAGGAATACCGCAAGATCAACCCGAGCGGCCTGGTGCCGGCCTTCCAGGACGAGCGCATCACCCTGACCCAGTCGATGGCGATCATCGAATACCTCGACGAGCGCTTCCCGGCCGTGCCCCTGATGCCGCACGACGCCCCGGGCCGCGCCCGCGTGCGCGAGCTGGCCCAGATCATCGCCTGCGACATCCACCCGCTGAACAACCTGCGCGTGCTGCGCCACCTGGTCCAGGAGCTGAAGCTGAGCGAGGAAGCCAAGACCGAGTGGATCCAGCACTGGATCCGCGAAGGCCTCAGTGGCCTGGAAGCCCACCTGGCGCGCGATCCGGCGGCCGGCCCGTTCTGCCACGGCGGCTCGCCGACCATGGCCGACTGCTTCCTGGTGCCCCAGGTGTTCAACGCCCAGCGTTTCGGGATCGACATCAAGGCCTACCCGAACATCGCGCGCATCGACGCCCACTGCGCCGAAGTGCCAACCTTCGCCGCCGCCCACCCGTCGAAGCAGCCGGACGCGGAATAAGCATCACCGCCGATCATCCGCCAGGCATGCGCTGCCCACGCGGCGATCGCCGGCGCGGGCAAAACCACGCCCCGCGCCGGCACCCACCGCCGCGCTGTCCACGCGGCGATCCGCAGGTCCTCAATGCCGGGTCGACCGATCCGGCTCCGACGGCGTCGAGATC
>DOUW01000447.1:13538-13945 GCA_003520365.1 Massilia sp. | reverse complement strand
GGTCGGTGAAGCGGCTCGGCACCGGGGCCAGCGGCGTGACGGCGTCCACGTGCCAGGCGCCATCCGCCTGGTACGCCGCGACCTCGGGATGCCCGAGCTCGACGAATCGCCGCTTCGCCGCTCCACCCGCGCTGCCGCCTGCCGCAATCGAGGATTGGGTCATGGCGGCCTCCGCTCAGATCGGGTAGTGGCGCGGGCTGGTCTGGACCGTGATCCAGCGCAGGTCGGTGAACTCGGCAATCGCGGCCTTGCCGCCGAAGCGTCCGTAGCCGCTGCCTTTCACGCCGCCGAAGGGCATCTGCGCCTCGTCGTGCACGGTCGGGCCGTTGATGTGGCAGATGCCCGACTCGATGCGCTGGGCGACCGCCATCGCGCGGCCGATGTCGCGGCTGAACACTGCCGAGGAC
>DOUW01000447.1:7261-13527 GCA_003520365.1 Massilia sp. | reverse complement strand
AGGAAAAGCCGTATTCGCTGTCGTTGGCGAGGCGGATCGCTTCCTCGTCGGACTCGAAGCGGATGATCGAGACGATCGGGCCGAAGGATTCTTCCTGGTAGACCAGCATCTCGGGCGTGACCTTGTCGACGATGGCCGGCTGCATGACGTTGCCATCCACGCCTTCCTGCGACTGCGTGACGGTCGCGCCGCGCTTGCGTGCGTCCTGCAGCATGGCGTCCACGCGGCTGGCCGCCGCCGGGTCGACCATGCCGGCCAGCGGCGCGTCGCTGCGTGCGGCCTTCAGGGTGGCGGTCTTCGCGGCCAGCTTGCGGGTGAACTCATCGGCCACTTGGCTAGCGACCAGGATGCGGTCGGCCGACATGCAGATCTGGCCCTGGTTGAAAAAGGCCGAGAAGGCCGCCGCGTCGACGGCGGCGTCGAGGTCGGCGTCGTCCAGCACCACGACCGGGTTCTTGCCGCCCAGTTCCAGCAGCACCGGTTTCAGGTATTTGGCGGCGGTCTGGGCGATGATGCGGCCGACCTTGGTCGAGCCGGTGAAGTTCACCCGGCGCACGGCAGGCGCGGCGATCAGGCGCTCGACCACCGCTGGGGCGTCGTCCGGGGCGTTGGTGATCACGTTCACCACGCCGGCCGGGAAGCCGGCTTCCACGAAGACCTGGCCGATCAGGCGGTGCAGCGCCGGGCACAGCTCCGAGGCTTTCAGGATCACGGTGTTGCCGCAGGTGAGCGGCATCGCGACCGCGCGCGTGCCCAGGATCACCGGCGCATTCCAGGGCGCGATGCCGACCACTACGCCGCAGGGCTGGCGCACGCCCATGGCGAGCGAACCGGGCACGTCGGACGGAATGACTTCGCCGGCGATCTGGGTCGTCATCGCCGCCGCTTCGCGCAGCATGTTGGCGGCCAGGGTCACGTTGAACTGGTACCACACCGGCGCGCCGCCGGCTTCCGCGACGGCCGCTTCGACGAACTGGGCGCGCAGGGCTTCCATCTTGTCGGCGGCTTTCAGTAACAGGGCGCGCCGGGCGCCCGGCAGCATCGCCGACCAGGTGGGGAAGGCGGCCTGGGCCGCGGCGACGGCGGCCTCGACGTCGTCCAGGGTGGCGGCGGGAGCGCGGGTGGCGACGTCGCCGGTGGCGGGATTGCGGCGCTCGAAGCTGGCGCCATTCGATGCGGGGCGGACTTCCCCGTTGATCAGCAGATCGGTCTGGAACATCAGAGGTCTCCTCTGTTATCTGTATTAAGAGCGCCTAAGAACAGCTCCATGGCTGCGTTGCATCGTCTCGCCGTACACTCGTACTGTCTTCGACGCTGCGCCGGATGGCCGTACCCTTGCCCTGAAGCTATTCTTAGGCGCTCCAGAAGGCGGCCTCATGCAATGCATGGGCCGCCGCCATTATTATTGTTTTTTTCTAAATGCGGGGCTTTATCTATTAAGCCCGCTTATAAGTCTGCAGGCCCGGCTTGATGGTCTTGTCGTCCAGGAACTGCTTCAGGCCTTCCTTGCGGCCCTTTTCGGGGTCGCGGTAGTTCGACTGGTCGGTCTTGGCGTAGAGGTAGTCCTCGCCTTGCTCCCAGGTCAGCTCGCGGGCGCGCTTGAAGCCGATCTTGGCGTAGCGCAGCACCACCGGGTTCTTTTCCAGCAGCTTGTTCGCCAGTTCGATCACGGCTTTGCGCAGCTGCTCCTTCGGCACGCTCTTGTTGACCAGGCCCATGGCGGCCGCTTCCTTGCCGGTGAAGGTGTCGCCGGTCATGATGTAGTGCAGGGCGTTGCGGTGGCCCATGGTGTCGGCCACGGCCTTGCTCACCAGGTTGCCCGGCGGGATGCCCCAGTTCACTTCCGACAGGCCGAACACGGCGTCGTCGGCGGCGATCGCCAGGTCGCAGGCCACCAGCGGCGAGAACGCGCCGCCGAAGCACCAGCCGTTGACCATCGCGATGGTCGCCTTGCTGTACATGCGCAGCAGCTTCCACTGCCACTGGGAACAATCGCGGCGGATGCGTTCCTGGGTGATCTCGGGCTTGCCGTCGGTCTCGCGGAAGTATTCCTTCAGGTCCATCCCCGCGGTCCAGGCCTCGCCGGCGCCGGTCAGGACGATGACCTGGGCCTCGTCGTCGAGCTCGAGGGTTTCCAGCACGTCGATCATTTCGCGGTTCAGCGTCGGGCTCATCGCATTGCGCTTTTCCGGGCGGTTCAGGGTAATCCAGCCGATACCGTTCGCCACGTCCACCTTGACGGTTTGCCAGCGCGCTTCGTATTTGGACATACAATGTCTCCTCGTTTGTTGGAATATTATCAGGTGGCCTGATATGTGCCTTATACTATCCTCACCTGTACCGCTTTACAAGCAGCTTTTATGAACACAACAAAAAAAGAATCGGCGCCGGCGCAGGCGTCCGCGCCCACCGGCCTGGCCTACCTGGTCGGCCGCCTCGACCACGTCCTGAAGCAGCGCCTGCGCGATGCCCTGGCGCCCTGCGGCCTCTCCGTGCCGCAGTACACGGCACTGTCGGTATTTCGCGCCCACGGTTCGCTGTCGAACGCCCAGCTGGCGATGCGCACCATGACCTCGCCGCAATCGGCCAACGAGATGGTCAAGCAGATGGAAGGGAAGGGGTGGATCGCGCGCACGCCGGACCCGACCCACGGGCGCATTATCCAGATCGGCCTGACCGAGGCGGGCGAGACGGTGCTCGCCGAATGCGACGTCCACGTTGCGGCGACCGAGCGCCAGATGTTCCCGGACCTGGACGACGCGCAAAGGGCGACGCTGCAGGCGCAGCTGCGCGGAGCGGTCAGGGCGCTGAGCGTGCAGGGCGTCTAGCCCCGGCTGCCGGCATCGTTCGCGCCTCCGGTTCAGTCCTGCGTCGTGCGCGCCGTCAGCACCACCAGGCCTGCCGTGGGCGGCCCGGGGACGTAGCGCAGCTCCATTTCGTTCCCCCAGCTGCCGAGGTTGAAGGCCATCCGGATGCTGCCGCCAACGGAGACGAATTCGTAGCGCCTTACCGAAACGAGCCGGATCGGCGGCTGGTCGTCGATGCGCACATCGATGTAGCGGGGAAAGGTTGCGACTTCCATCGTCCAGCCGTTCGACATATCGTAGCCGCCGCCGATCTGCCGGGCCTCGTCGGGCCTGATCCAGCGCAGGCCGGGGGGCTCGACCGCTCCGGCCGAGAGCGACGGGGTGTCGCGCGGGTACGGCAGCGTCTGGGCATTGGCTGCGGCGGACCAGAGCATGCTCGCTGGAATGATGAGTGAGAGGAGACGCATGATTCCTCCTTCGCGCAGCGGAAAGCCGCCAGCCATCAGTCTAGGATGCCGGCGGCCAGCCGCAAGGCGGGCAGGCGCCCGCATCACGAAACAGTCTGGAAATGGCGGGAATCAGAACGCGCCGAAATATCGGGCCGCCCAGAGGAGAGTGCACCGGCCGGCTGCCGGCCATGCAATCGCTTTCACCGAAGACAGGCGAACCAGACCGACGGTCGAGCACTTAGCCGCACTGCTCGGTCCATTGTTGCTCGAACCGGCGTGCACGGGCGATTTCCATCGCTTCGGAATCGCTTAACGGTCGCTGTGTGGGACGTTTTCCAGCCTCATGCATCGCATTGATGCTTTTCAGGCGTTCAGTCTTTGCTTCGACTGAAGCAATGAACAAGTCGATCTCTTCCGTATCCGCGACGGGCGCCTGCGCGTTGCGGTCCGGTGCGCGCACGCGGCCTTCGTTTTCGAGATATACCGCATGTTGATTGGTTGCCATGAAGCGCTTGTAGCCGCCATATGCGCCATAGCCGTTCTTGGAATTGACTTCTCCGCAAAGCACCGTGGGGCTCGGCATTTTCTCGTTACGGAACATGGTGCTGTCCGGATCCTTGAAGACCGACGCGACGGCGTCATGATAAGCCGGGAAGACGAACCACTTGTCATAGTTCATGGCAACTGCCGTGGCGCTGGCGAGGGCGGCGACGCCGATGGCGGTCGCGATCAGTGTTTTTGTTTTCATGATGTTTTTGGTGATATCGACGTGCTGTCAGCACGCCGCAGCAATGCCGCGCCGTCGCGGTCGAGGCAATGCCTGCTCTGCTTTGAATAAAAAGCGCCCAGGCTACCATGGGCAATGGTTGCAGAATTTCACCAAAGATCACCAGCTTGTGAAAAATGAATGCCGAATGTGTCTTTTGGAGCGAACAAGCTTGCGCCGGCCCGGCGCGCCTTGCGCTACAGTCGGCGCATGACTTCGCCCCAGCACCATCCCAGCACCCCCGACGGCCGCTACTTCGTCGTCAGGGGCCGCCTCTGGCGGCTCAGTAATCCCGATCTCGACCCCGGGCTGCGCCAGCAACTGGTCGACCAGCTGATGCGCGCCCGGCGCCAGGTCGGCCTGGCCCTGAAAGCGGGCGACAAGGATGCCGAGCGGGACGCGCGTGCCGCCGTCGACGCGGCCAAGCACGCGCTGGGCGAGCGCGGCCCCGTGTGGTGGACCGACGGCGCGCCCGACTACAACCGCAAGATGGCCGCCAACACGCCCTACGCCGACTGGTACGCTGCGCTACCCGACAGCGGCGCAGGTTGAGGCCGCGGCTGCATGCCTAGCCAGCCAGCCCCAGGTCGGTCGTCATCTGCTCGCGCAGCAGGTACTTCTGGATCTTGCCGGTGACCGTCATCGGGAAGCTGCTCACGAACCGGATGTGGCGCGGGATCTTGTAGTGCGCGATCTGGCCCTTGCAGAAGTCGCGGATCTCGTCGGCATCGGCCTCCATCCCGGGGCGCAGGATGATGCAGGCACACAGCTCCTCGCCGAACCTGGGGTCCGGGACGCCGACGCACTGCACGTCCAGCACCTTCGGATGCCGGTACAGGAATTCCTCGACCTCGCGCGGGTAGATGTTCTCGCCGCCGCGGATCACCATGTCCTTGGCGCGGCCGACGATCGCCGCGAAGCCGTTCTCGTCGATCACGGCCAGGTCGCCGGTGTGCATCCAGCGCGCCGGGTCGATCGCCTCGCGCGTCTTTTCCTCGTCGCCCCAGTAGCCCAGCATCACCGAGTAGCCGCGCGTGAGCAGTTCGCCCTTCACGCCGCGCGGCACGATGCGGCCCATGGCGTCGACAATTTTCACTTCCAGGTGCGGGTGCACGCGGCCGATGGTCGAGACGCGCAGCTCGACCGGATCGTCGGTCGAACTCTGGAAGCTGACCGGCGAGGTCTCGGTCATGCCGTAGGCGATGGTGATCTCGGACATGTGCATGCGGCTGATCACGCGGCTCATCACCTCGGCCGGGCAGGGCGAGCCGGCCATGATCCCCGTGCGCAGCGTCGACAGGTCGTAGCGGTCGACGTCCANNCGATGAACATGGTCGGCACGCCGTGCAGGCCGGTGCAGCGTTCGCGCTGGACGGTCTCCAGCACCGACTTCGGCTCGAAGCCTTCGCCCGGGAACACCATGGTCGCGCCATGGGTCACACAGGCCAGGTTCCCCAGCACCATGCCGAAGCAGTGGTAGAGCGGGACCGGGATGCAGAGGCGGTCGGCATGGGTCAACTTCATCGCCTCGCCGATGAAGAAGCCGTTGTTCAGGATATTGTGGTGGGTCAGCGTGGCGCCCTTGGGCGAACCGGTGGTGCCCGAGGTGAACTGGATGTTGACGGCCTCGTCGAACTGCAGCTCGGATTCCAGTGTCGCCAGTTGCTCCAGCTGCGCCGGCGCCGCCTCCATCATCAGCTCCTCGAAGTTGAGCATGCCCGGCGTCTTGTCGCTGCCGAGGCGGATCACGTGGCGCAGTTCCGGCAGCTTCGTGGAACGCAGCATCGACGGCTTGGCGTCAAGGATCTCGGGCACCACGTCCTGCACCATGGCGATGTAGTCGCTGGTCTTGAACACTGGCGAGAGGATCAGCGCCGCGCAGCCGACCTTGCCCAGCACGTATTCGAGTTCGGCGCGGCGGTAGGCCGGGTTGATGTTGACCATGATCAGGCCGGCGCGCGCGGTGGCGAACTGTACCAGCACCCATTCGGCGCAGTTCTGCGACCAGATGCCGACCCGGTCGCCGGGCCGCAGGCCGAGTCGCAGGAGGCCGGCGGCGAGGCGCGTCACGCGCTCGTCGAACTCGCGGTAGGTCCAGCGCACGTCCTGGTGCGGCACGACCAGGGCGTCGTTGTCGCCGTGGCGCGCCGCGATGTTCTTCAGGAATACGCCGATGGTGTCGCCGATCAGGGGCAGGTCGTGCGTGCCGTGCACGTAGCTGAGCTTGGATCGCATGTTGTCTCT
>DOUW01000447.1:0-7173 GCA_003520365.1 Massilia sp. | reverse complement strand
TGCAGCGGCTCCTTGTGCCTAGGTGTGCTTATGTGTGCCTATACTACCGTTTTTCTTGGAGGAATCGGCGCACCGGCAGGCAGCAGGCCCTCGGCCAGCAGTTCTTCCCAGAACACGGCCGGGATCTCGATGTGCAGCAGGGTGGCGTTGCGGCGCAGGTGTTCCGGGCTGCTGGCGCCGGGAATCGTGGCCGACACCACCGGATGCCCCAGGCCGAACTGCAGCGCCGCGGCGGCCAGGTCGACGTTGTGGCGCGCCGCCACCCGGCGCAGGCGCTCGCGCTGCGCGTGCTGCTCCGGTTTCGCAGGCTGGTAGTCGTAGTGGTCGCCGCCGGCCAGGAAGCCCGAGTTGAAAGGGCCGCCGATCACCACGCTGGCGCCGCGCTCGGCGCACAGCGGGAAGAATTCCTCGAGCGGCGTGGTCTCCATCAGCGTGTAGCGCCCGGCCAGCAGGAAGACGTCGGGATCGGACGCCTGCAGCGCGCGCATGCAGGGTTCGATCGTGTTCACGCCCATGCCCCAGCCCTTGATCAGGCCTTCCTCGCGCAGCTTGACCAGGCCCTCGAAGGCGCCGCCGCGGCCGGCCGCGATGCGGAAGTGGTGCTCGAACTCGGCTTCCGGCAGTGCATCGCGCGAGAGGTCGTGCACGTAGACGATGTCCACATGTCCCAGCGCCAGGCGCTGCAGGCTGTCCTCGACGGCGCGGCGCACGCCGTCCGCGGTGTAGTCGAGCACGCGCCGGAAGGGCAGGGCGCCGACGAAGGGACTCGCGATTTCGCCTGGGTGGTGGGGCACGAGGATGCGCCCGACCTTGGTCGACAGCGTGTATTCCTCGCGCGGCCGGCGCCGCAGCGCCATGCCGAAGCGGTGCTCGGACAGGCCGGCGCCATAGTGCGGGGCGGTGTCGAAGTAGCGGATGCCTGCCTGCCACGCGGCGTCGACGGTGGCATGGGCCGCCTCGTCGCTCGTCGTGTGGTACATGTCGCCCAGCCCGGTGCCGCCCAGGCCCAGGCGCGTGATCGGTCGATAGCGCTGGTTCACCTTTGGTCCTTTCGTTTCGTTGCACTGCAAGAAGAAAGATCGAGGCAAGGTCTGCCTGTCGGCCTATGCTACATCGCCGGTGGCGATGGTCGCGTTCCGTTGCCCGCGAAGACTTGCGCATGCTGAGGACGTGGCTGGCTTGCCATATTTGCAAGAGTTGCCTACACTGGGCCGCTGACCATCACGACTTTCGCATCCCGCCCATGAACAGACCTTTCACCCGTCCGGCATCGCTGGCCATGCCGGCCCTGGCACTGACCCTGGCCTGTGCCGCCGCCTCGGGTGCCGAAGCACCCGGCCTGCGCTTCGAGCACGGCAACTGGGAACTCGCCTGCGACAACACCCGCACCTGCCGCGCCGCCGGCTACCACGCCGAAAGCGGCAGCGACGACCATCCCGCGATGCCGGTGTCGGTCCTGCTGACCCGCCAGGCCGGCCCGCACACGCCCGTGAAGGGCGAGCTGCAGATCGGGAACCCGGGCGAAGAGCAGGAGACCGACCGCTTCCCGCCGAGGCTGAACCTGACGATGCGGATCAACGGCCAGGCGCATGGCAAGGTAACGATCGCCCAGGGCAAGTGGACGGTCGACCTGGCGCCCCAGCAAACCCAGGCCCTGCTGGCCGCCCTGACCAGGGACAGCAGGATCGAATGGTCGGACGGCAAGCTCACCTGGCGCCTGTCGGACAAGGGCGCCGCCGCGGTGCTGCTGAAGATGGATGCATTCCAGGGCCGCCTCGGCACGCCTGGGGCACTGGTGCGCAAGGGGACAAAGGACGAGCAGAGCGTGCTGCCGGCCTTGCCCGCGCCGGTGGTAATCGCTGTCGTGCCGGACCACAAAATCATCGAGCTGCCGAAGGCCCGTCTCGCGCTCCTGCGCGCGGCCTTGAAAGCGCAGGCCAAAGAAGAGTGCCAGGCGCTCACCGAGCCCGGCGAGGCCGAGAACGAGATCACCGTATGGCGCCTGAGCGGCGGCAAGCTGCTGGCGTCCACGCTCTGTTGGCGCGGCGCCTACAACCAGGGCGACGCCTATTGGGTGATCAACGCGAACCCGCCTTATGCGCCCGAGCTCGTCACCAGCTCGGGCTCCGGCTACGCGGATGGGGTCATCGACGGTTCCCAGAAAGGGCGCGGCATGGGCGACTGCTGGGCCTTCGAAAACTGGACCTGGGATGGCCGGCGCTTCGTGCACACCAGCGAGGGTAATACCGGCGAATGCAATGGCATCGCACCCGGTGGCGCGTGGTCTTTGCCTACGGTGGTGACGACTGTGCGCAAGCAGGGCGCCGCGCGTCCTTGAGGCAGCCAGGCAAGGCAGGGATGGAAACCGTGTGAAACCACGCTACCATGCCACGCTGCACTGGCGCTGCATGGTCGACATGTTCCCGTCATGCCGGATCGCGCCGGCACCGCGATCGGCCCGGCGCTCAGAATTTACTGCTTGCCCGGATCCTTCATGTTCGGGAACTGGTCGAACTCGATATTGTAGGGCTGGCCACCCACCATCTCCACCTTGCGCACGTAGACGGTCTGGACCACGTCGCGGGTCGCAGGATCGATGCTGATCGGGCCGCGCGGGCTGTTGATCTTCATGCCCTTCAGGACCGCCATCGCCTTGTCGCCGTCGATCTTGCCGCCCAGCTTGTTGCTGACCTGGTAGATGGCGTTCATGCCGTCGTAGGCGGCGACCGCCATGAAGTTCGGGCGACCGCCTTGCGGGTTGGCGGCGGCAAAGCTCTTCAGGAAGGCGTCGTTCTCGGGCGACTTGTGGGCCGCCGAGTAGTGGAAGGTGGTGATCACGCCCTGGGTGTTGTCGCCCATCGCCGGCAGCACGTGGTCGTCGGTGAGGTCGCCGGTGGCGATCACCTTCACGCCGGCAGCGGCCAGGCCGCGCTCGCGGTAACCCTTCATGAAGGCGATGCTCTGTTCGCCGGCCGGGACGAAGACGAACACGGCGTCCGGCTTGGCGTCCTTGATGCGCTGGATGAAGGGCGCGAATTCCGGATTGCGCAGCGGGACGCGGATCGACTCGACGATCTTGCCGCCGTTTTTCACCAGGCGGTCGCTGAAGGCTTTCTCGGCATCGATGCCGGGGCCGTAGTCGGCGACCACGGTCGCGACGTTCCTGATCTTGTTCTTCAGCGCCCAGTCGCCCATCGGGGCCGAGATCTGCGGCAGCGTCATCGAGAAGCGCGCGATGTAGTCGGACTTGGTGGTGATCACCGAGGTCGCCGCGTTCATGATGATCATCGGCTTCTTCGCCTGCTGGGCGATCGGGGCCACGGCCAGCGCTTCCGGCGTCAGGCCGAAGCCGGCCAGGAAGTCGACCTTCTCGCGCACCACCAGTTCCTGGGCCAGGCGCTTGGCGATCTCGGGCGAAGGGCCGGTGGTGTCCTTGTAGATCAGCTCGATCTTCTTGCCGGCGACCTTGTCGCCGTGCTGGGCCATCCAGGCCTTGATCCCGCCCTGCATCTGCTTGCCGTAGTCGGCGAAGGGGCCGGAGAAGGCGGCGATCACGCCGACCTTGATGGTGTCCTGGGCCTGGGCCAGCGGAGCGGCGAAGGCTGCGGCGACCGCGAGCGCGGCGATGGTCTTGCGTTGCATGGTTTGTCTCCTGTCGATGGTTCTCGTCGGTGAGCCGTGGCATACCTCGAAGTGCGCGGGCGCCCGGGGTCCTGTCGCAACCGCGCCAACACAGGCTCAAGCATAGTGTTGACAAGGTTTCGTGACAACAATAGTATCGGTTTTACGTTCGATTAACAACTTCTTGTTCGATAATCGAACGCATCATAAAACCAAAGGAGACAACATGAAGATCACCCTGTCCAGCGCAGCCGCGCTGGCCTGCGGCCTCGCGGCTGCCACGAGCCTCACGTCGGCCCAGGCCCAGACCTCGGTCCAGGTCTACGGTATCGTCGACAGCGGCATCGCCCACCTGACCAACGTGAACAATGCAGGCGACTCGAACACCAAGGTGCCCACCCTGACCAGCTCCTTCCCTTCGCGGATCGGCTTCAAGGGCACCGAGGACCTCGGCGGCGGACTGCAGGCTTTCTTCGTGCTGGAAAACGGGCTGGGCATGGACACCGGCACCCAGCAGCAGGGCGGCCGCCTGTTCGGGCGCGCGGCCAACGTCGGCCTGAAGGGCAGCTGGGGCCAGCTGACCCTCGGCCGCCAGAACAACATGACCTATATCTCGGGCCTGAAGACCGACGTGCTGGGCCCGAACCTGTTCGCCATCGGCAGCATCGACCCCTACCTGCCGAATGCCCGCAGCGACAATGCGATCGGCTACATGGGCAACTTCGGCGGCTTCGTGGTCGGCGCCACCTGGAGCTTCGGCCGCGACGCATCGAACGCGGGCGGTCCCGCCGCCACCAATTGCGGCGGCGAAGTGGCAGGGAATTCGAAGGCCTGCCGCCAGTACACCGGCCTGTTCGGCTACGAGACCAAGGCATGGGGCCTGAACGCGTCCTACGACCGCCTGTACGGAAACACGGGTGCGGCCGGCGGCCTGACCAGCAGCGACAACACCGACATCCGCACCACCGTCAACGGCTACCTGATGATCGGCCCGACCAAGATCGGCGGCGGCGTGATCGACCGCGAAACGAATGCCGCCACCGGCCAGGTCGAGTCGCTGCTGTGGTACCTGGGCGTGAGCCACCCGGTGAACAACTTCGTGTTCGACCTGCAGGCGGCGGCGCGCAACACCAAGCATTCCGATGCGGACGTGACGATGCTGGTGGCGCGCCTCAACTATGCACTGTCCAAGCGCACCGTGGTGTACACGGCGATTGGCCGCATGGACAACGATGGCGCGTCGGCGGTGGCGCTGGATGCGGGCGGCACGGTGGGTGTGGGCAAGACGCAGAATGGCGTGATGCTGGGCCTGCGCCACCATTTCTGATCGGGCGGACTCGCCCCCCTGTGGATACGCATGCAATGGTGGGCACGGGGCGCCCACCCTNNGTAGGGTGGGCGCCCCTGTGCCCACCGTGCCATGCGCAAGAACGCCCTCTCAGGGCAGCAGCACCGACAGCTCCTGCGCCCCACGCAGCAGCACGGGCAGGAACTCCTGCTTCATCCGCTCGACGCTGACGCGGCCGGCCTGGGCGCCGACGTTCAGCGCCGCCAGCACCTGGCCCGAGGCGCCGCGCACCGGCACCGAGATCGAGCGCAGGCCCAGTTCCAGTTCCTCGTCGTTGATGGCGTAGCCGTCCTGGCGCACCGCCAGCAGGATCTCGCGCAGGCGCTTCTGCGAGGTCACGGTCCTGTCGGTCATCGGGCGCAGCTTGGTTTTCGCGAAATAGGCGTTCAGCTCGTCCGGGGAAAGGTGGGCCAGCATCACCCGGCCCAGCGAGGTGCAGTAGGCCGGCAGGCGGCTGCCGGTGTTGAGGGCCACCGACATCACGCGGGTGGCGGCGGCGCGCGCCACGTACAGCACTTCGCCGTCGTCGAGCACGGCGAGCGAACTCGATTCGCCCAGCTCGCGGCTGATGTTGTTCAGGTAGGGCTGGCTCGACACCGTCAGCGGCGTCGACGACAGGTAGGAGTAGCCGAGCGTGAGCACCTTCGGGCGCAGCGAGAAGTTGTTGTGCTCGGCCTCGACGTAACCGAGCTGCTGCAGCGTGTACAGGCAGCGCCGCACGGCCGCGCGCGGGATGCCGGTCTTCTGGCTGATCTGGGCGATGGTTTGCGGCTTGCGCGAATCGCTGAAGGCGCGCACCACGGCCAGGCCGCGCGCGAGCGAGGTCATGAAGCTCGGGTCGGTGAGGGCGTCGATCTGCTCGGCGATGGTGAGCTCGCGCTCTTCCACCGTCTCCGGGGAATCGACGCCGTCGGCGTCGTTGGTGGCGCGGTTGGTCGTGGCGGTATTTGTCATGGCGGGATTGTAATGCAGCGAAGGGCGCTTCGATTGGTCTTTTTTCTTGACCTTTCGGCCAGGGTGCTACTACACTGCTTTGGGCGGTAATCAAACATCAGTGCGATTATCGAACATCGCAGACATCATTTCAAGTGCGTCGGCATGATCGGCGCACGACAAGGCGAAGACATGATCGACAAAACCTATGAATCGCTGGAGCGTGCCGTCGCCGACGTGCACGACGGCGCGACCGTCATGATCGGGGGCTTCGGCAACGCGGGCATGCCCTCGGCACTGATCGATGCCCTCATCGCGCAAGGCGCGCGCGAGCTCACGATCGTCAACAACAACGCCGGCAACGGCGACACCGGGCTGGCTGCGCTGCTGGCCGCCAAGCGCGTACGCAAGATCATCTGCTCGTTCCCGCGCCAGGCCGACTCGCACCACTTCGACGCGCTGTACCGCGCCGGCGAGATCGAACTCGAACTGACCCCGCAGGGCAACCTGGCCGAGCGCATCCGCGCCGCCGGCGCCGGCATCGGCGGCTTCTTCACCCCGACCGGCTACGGAACCCTGCTGGCCGAGGGCAAGGAAACGCGCGTGATCGACGGCCGCCACTACGTGCTCGAGTCCCCGATCCACGCCGACTTCGCGCTCATCAAGGCGCACAAGGGCGACCGCTGGGGCAACCTCGTGTACCGCAAGACCGCGCGCAACTTCGGCCCGATCATGGCAATGGCCGCCAAGGTCACCATCGCCCAGGTATCCGAGATCGTGCCCCTGGGCGAACTCGACCCCGAGGCGATCGTCACCCCGGGCATCTTCGTCCAGCGCGTCGTGAAGGAGGCCGTATGACCATCGAACACCGCTTCACCCGCGACCAGATCGCCGCGCGCGTGGCCCAGGACATCCATGAAGGCGCCTACGTGAACCTCGGCATCGGCCTGCCGACCAAGGTCGCCAACTACCTGCCGAGCGACCGCGAAGTCTTCCTGCACAGCGAGAACGGCCTGCTCGGCATGGGTCCGGCCCCCGCGCCCGGCGAGGAAGACGAGGACCTGATCAACGCCGGCAAGCAGCCGGTGACCCTGCTCACCGGCGGCAGCTATTTCCATCACGGCGACTCGTTTGCCATGATGCGCGGCGGCCACCTCGACATCTGCGTGCTGGGCGCATTCCAGGTCTCCGAAAAAGGCGACCTCGCCAACTGGCACACCGGCGCCCCGGAAGCGATTCCGGCGGTGGGCGGCGCCATGGATCTCGCCATC
>DOUW01000316.1:4037-12337 GCA_003520365.1 Massilia sp. | reverse complement strand
TCTCGTCCAGCCGCGAAGGCTGGGCCAACGTGCTGCTCGAAGCCATGGCCTGCGGCACGCCGGTGGTCGCCAGCCGCGTCTACGGCACCCCGGAAGTGGTGGCCGCGCCGGAAGCGGGCGTCCTGATGCGCGAGCGCAGCTACCAGGGCGTGGCCGACGCCGTGAACACCCTGCGCGCCAACTACCCCGACCGCGCGGCGACGCGCCGCTACGCCGAACGCTTCAGCTGGGACGACACGACCGAAGGCCAGATCCGCCTGTTCGACGAGGTCCTGGCGCGCCGTGCCGGCAACCTGGTGCTGGCCCGAACCTGACAAGGACTGAACGATGGAATCTCTTCTGTGGGCAATCGACCTGTGCGCCGTGGTCTACCTCTGCCTGTGGGCCTTGAAGACCGACAAGCGCAAAACCAAGGAGGCCGAGCAGGCCGCCGCCCTCGCACGCCAGCAGGCGGCCCAGGCACGACAGGAGAGCGGCCATGCGTGACCTGTTCCTGCTGGCCCTGCTGCCGATCATGCTGTACGCAATGGCGCAGCGTCCCTTCATCGCCGTCGGCATGTGGGTCTGGACCGCGCTGTTCTTCCCCAACGGCTGGGTCTACGGCATGGCCTCGAGCATCCGCTACAACCTGCTGTTCACGGCGGTGGCGATCCTCGGCTACCTGGCCTGGAAACACAAGCCGAAGGTCCATCTGGGCATGATCGGCAGCTTCGTGCTGCTGTTCTTCCTGTGGACCACCATCAGCACCTTCACCAGCCTGTCGCCGCGCGAGGTGGCGATGGAATACTGGATCCGCTTCTTCAAGGTGGTGATGCTGTTCGTGTTCGTGGCGCTCACCATCAAGGACAAGCTGCACGTCGACTTCGTGCTGTGGTGCCTGGTGCTGTCGGTCGGCTTCTACGCCGACCTCGAGGCCCTGAAATTCCTCGCCAGCGGCGGCGGCCACAACATCGCGGGCATGAACGGCCACGTGCTGGGCGACCGCAACGAGCTGTCGCTGGCCTTCGTCATGACGCTGCCGGTCTGCTACTACCTGCTCAACGAATACGGCAAGCAGTCGAAACTGCTGCACCTGGGCCTGCTCGGCACCATGGCGCTGCTGGTGATCGGCGTGATCGGCACCCAGTCGCGCGGCGGCTTCCTGGCGCTGGCGGCGCTCGGCGCCTACATGTACGTCAAGAGCGAGAGAAAGGTGCTGCTGACCTTCCTGATCGTCGCCCTGGTGATCGGCCTGACGCCCTTCATCAGCCAGGACTACACGAACCGCATCGACACCATCCAGACCGCCGACCAGGATGCCTCGTTCATGGGGCGCGTGGTGGCCTGGAAGCTGTCCTTCATCATGGCGATGCAGCATCCGTTCTTCGGCGGCGGTTTCAAATCGCTCGAGTACTTCCCGGTGTGGAAGGAGCTGTCGCGCGAGTTCTTCTCGTATCCCTGGTTCTACACCGGCAACGCCATGCCCAACACCACGGTCGGCCGCGCCGCGCACAGCATTTACTTCCAGGTGCTGGGCGAACAGGGCTTCGGCGGGCTGATCCTGTACCTGGGCTGCCTGGCGAGCACCTTCTTCAAGGCCGGCAGCGTGGCGCGCCGCGCCAAGCGCGCCGGCGCGCCGGAATGGCTGCGCACGCTGGCCACCATGCTCCAGCTGAGCGTGTTCGCCTTTGCCCTCGGCGGCGCCGCGCTCAGCTTCGCGTACGTCGACCTGATCTTCTGCCTGTTCGGGCTGGTGCTGGTGGTCGAGAAGCGCCTGCTGCCGGCGACGCTGGCGGAAATGAAGGCCGCTGCGCCTGGCATCCCGGTGCCAGGCGCAGCGGCACCCGGTGTCACCTCCCCCGGCGTGGGTGCGCCACGCCCGGTGCTCGTCAAGACACCCCTCTCCGCACGATTGAACCCCGGCGAATAGCCGCGCAGGGGTTAATATAACGACAATATTGCGGAATCTTCACTACTGATGAACGAACACATCATCCGATCCACCGGCAACGCCATCGCCCGCCTCACGCGCGGCAATGGCCGCGTCGCGATCGTCAATTACCACCGCGTGCTGGCAGCACCGAGTCCCTTCCTGCGTTCCGAGCCGGACATCGACATCTTCACCTGGCAGATGGAATTGCTGGCGCGCTGCTTCAACGTGCTGACGCTGCGCGAGGCGCTGGCCGCGATCGACGCCGGCCGGGTGCCGCCGCGCGCGGTCTGCATCACCTTCGACGACGGCTACCGCTCGGTGCACGATCTCGCGCTTCCCGTCCTGCGCCGCCTGGGCCTGCCGGCCACCGTCTTCGTCAGCAGCGGCTACGTCGACGGCCGCAACATGTGGAACGACCGCATCGTCGAAGCGGTCGAGACCCTGCCGGCGGAAGAACTCGACCTGGCCGAATTCGGCCTGGGCGTGTATTCGCTGCGCACCATCCCCGAACGCACGGCCACCCTGGGCAGCCTGACCGAAGCCTCGAAATACCTGCCGCCGCAGGAACGCAGCCGCCTGGTCGGACGCCTGCAGACCCTGGTCGGCGAGCGCAGCTCGGAAGGCCTGATGCTGACCCCCGAGATGGTCGTCAACCTCGACCGCAACGGCATCGAGATCGGCGCGCACACGGTGACGCACCCGATCTTGACCAGCCTGGACGACGCCAGCGCGATGCAGGAAATCCGCGACAGCAAGCGCGAGCTCGAAGCCATCGTCGGCAAGCCCGTGACGATGTTCGCCTACCCGAACGGCAAGGTCGGCAAGGACTTCGATCACCGCCACGTGGCGATGGTGCGCGAGGCCGGTTTCCACGCCGCGTTCACCACGGCGGTGGGCGCGATCACGCGTCACCACGACCGCTACCAGCTGGCGCGCAGCCGGCCGTGGGACGAGACGCCGATGCGCTTCGCGCTGCGCCTGCTGCAGTGGCTGGCGCGCGGCTGAAGGATAAAAGAATGCATCCGGCCCAGGCCGGATCCCGCAGTAACCAGGCTTCGGCCTCAGGCCGAAGGAAACACCCATGAACAAACGCGCATTACTCATCGCATTCCATTTCCCGCCGCAGGCGGGAAGCAGCGGCATCCAGCGCACGCTGAGCTTTTCGAAACTCCTCGGCCGCCACGGCTGGGAACCGATGGTGCTGTCGGCCCACCCGCGCGCCTACGGCGTGCAGAATCCCTCGCAACTGGCCGCGATCTCGCCCGACCTGGTGGTGCGGCGCTCGTTCGCGCTCGACACCAAGCGCCATCTCGGCTTCAAGGGCCGCTACGTGGAAGCGCTGGCCATGCCCGACCGCTACGTGTCCTGGTGGTTCGGCGCCACGCCCACCGGCCTGTCGATGATCCGCCGCTACAAGCCGCAGGTGCTGTGGTCGACCTTCCCGGTCGCCACCGCGCACCTGATCGCGCTTGGCCTGCATCGCCTGACCGGGTTGCCCTGGATCGCCGACTTCCGCGACCCGATGCTGCAGCCCTCGCACCCGACCTCGAAGCGCCTGCGCGCCATCTACGGCTGGATCGAGCGCCAGACCATCACGCGCTGCCGCTTCGCGGTATTCACCACGCATAGCGCGCTGCGCTCCTACCGCGAACGCTTCCCCGAGATCGACCCGGCCAAGTTCCTGGTGATCGAGAACGGCTACGACGAAGAGGAATTCGGACGCCTGATCGAAGCGGCGGCAGCGGCTGCTCCAGCGGCTGCCGCCGCGCCCTCTGCCTCGTCTTCTCCCAAACGCACCACCCTGCTGCACAGCGGCGTGCTGTACGACGCCGGGCGCAACCCGGAATCCTTCCTGGCGGCGCTGGCCGCCCTCAAAAGCACCGGCAAGATCGACGCCGCCACGCTGCGCGTGGTGCTGCGGGCGCCGGGCAACGTCCCGGCCACGCAGGCCAAGGTCGACCGCCACGATGTGGGCGACATCGTCGAGGTGCTGCCGCCGGTTCCCTACCGCGACGCACTCGGCGAGATGCTGGCCGCCGACGGCCTGCTGCTGTTCCAGGGCACGCCCTTCAACAGCCAGATCCCGGCCAAGGTCTACGAGTACTTCCGCACCCGCAAACCCATCCTCGGCCTGGTCGACCCGCAAGGCGAAACCGCGCAGGTGCTGCGCAACGCCGGCTTCACGCTGAGCGCCCAGGTCGACAACCCCGCCGAGATCGGCGCCGCGCTGGAGCGCTTCCTGCCCGGCCTGCGCGACGGCAGCGCCTACGTCGCCAGCGACGAGGTGATCGCGGGTGCTTCGCGCACCCACAAGGCGGCCCAGCTGGCGCGCCTGTTCGACGAGGCCGCGCGATGAGCCTGAAGCCGGTTTCCGAGATCGACGCCAAGATCGCCAAGGGCGCGGTCTGGATGATCGCCTTCAAATTCTTCGACCGCGGCATCGGCCTGATCAGCACCCTGATCCTGGCGCGCATGCTGGTGCCTGAGGACTTCGGCCTGGTCGCGATGTCGATGATCCTGATCGCCGCCATGCAGCTGCTGGTGTCGTTCGGCTTCGACGTCCAGCTGATCCAGAACCCGAAGGCCGGACCCGACCACTTCAATACGGCCTGGACCTTCAACGTGATCTTCGCCACCGTCTGCGGCATCTGCCTGGCGGCGCTGGCGGTGCCGGCGGTGCACTACTACGACGAGCCGCGCCTGGAACCGATCCTCTACGTGCTGGCGCTGGGCTTCGCGATCCAGGGTTTCTCAAACATCGGCACCGTCAAGTTCCAGCGCGAGATGCGCTTCGATAAGGAATTCCGCTTCCTGCTCAGCAAGCGCCTGGCGACGCTGGTGGTGACCATCCCGCTCGCCTTCATCATGCGCAACTACTGGGCGCTGGTGCTGGGCCAGCTGGCCGGCACCATCCTGTCGGTGATCCAGTCGTATGTGGTGTCGACCTACCGTCCGCGGCTGTCGCTGGCGGCGCGCGCCGAGATGTTCAGCGCCTCGAAGTGGCTGGTGGTGAACAACGTGATCCAGTTCGTCAACAACCGCGCGGCCCAGTTCATCATCGCCCACCATACCGACCCGGCTTCGCTCGGCGTGCATTCGATCTCGACCGAGATCGCGACCATGCCGACCACCGAGCTGGTGGCGCCGATCAACCGCGCCGCCTTCCCCGGCTACGCCAAGGCGGCGCACGACCTCGACCTGCTGCGCGACAGCTTCCTGAAGGTGATCTCCTCGATCGCCCTGTTCTCGATCCCGGCCGGGATCGGCATCTTTGCGGTCGCCGACCTCCTGGTGCCGGCGGCACTGGGCTGGAAGTGGCTGGCGGCGATCCCGCTGATCCAGATCCTGGCCGTGCACGGCGTGATCAAGGCGGTGCAGACCAATATCACCTACGTCTACCTGGCGCTGAACCGGCCGCGCCTGATCACCATCGTGTGGGCGGTGCAGGCGGTGATCATGGTCGCGCTCCTGATCCCGGCGGTGGAGCATTACGGCGTGATCGGCGCCTCCTGGACCTACCTGGTCACCGGCATCGTGATGATCCCGGTGAACCAGAGCATGGTCGCGCGCTGCCTGGGCCTGGGCTGGACCACTTTCTGCCGCCAGCTGGTGCGTCCGCTGCTGGCCGCGCTGGCGATGGCCGGCGTGGTGCTGGCGGTGAAGAGCCAGCTCGCGCTGCGCCATGGCGTGACCCTCGACTACGTGCTGGCGCTGGTGCTGTGCGTGGCTGTTGGCGGGCTGACTTATGCGACCACCCTGTACCTGCTGTGGCGCCTGGCGAAAATGCCGCACGGGCTGGAACGCTACGGCTTCGGGCGCGTCGAAACCGTGCTCGGCAAGGCTGGCATCCATATCAAGCTGGTGGGGTAAGACGCACGCCGCGACGCGCGCTCCCCGACCCGCGCTCCCCGGCGCGATGCCGTTCAGTCCAGGCTGAACGGCATTTTTTTTGGGCGGCGCACGCGGCGACCAAGACTGCCAATTGATCAACGATGCCAGCATGTTCACAGCTGTTTGCAGCTGATCTATGCAATTTGGCTAAAAGTTTGTCGTTACGTGATCACGCCGACAACGCTTCGTTGCGTCCCCGCCACCTTCAATAAATAAATATAGCCGCACCGCAATATTTCTCTGCGGCGACATCTAGAATCCCTATCCATCGACCACTTGTTTGCAGTTCCCAGCCACCACCTCTCACCAAGGAAGCAACATGGATCAGGATTTCCACTACTACGGCACCTACTATGCCGCCCGCCAAAGCGGCTTCAGCAACACCGACGCCACCCTGATTGCCAAGGCATCGAATTTCATCGATTTCTTCAACGAGCACGAGTACTCGGCCTACTGGAAACTGGTCCGGGACACGAAAAAAACCACCAATTACCAGGTGGTCGCTTCCGTCGACAACCCGCGCTACACCGTCCAGGTGAACAAGAGCGCGATGTGGGCGGCGCCGGAAGACGGGCTGTGGTGCTCGTTCCACTTCACGCCAGGTAACTACGACGAGCCGGCCAATACCCCCAGCCGCGAAGCGGTGCATGGCAGGGACGTGGCCGCCGCGCTGCCGGGATTCCAGAAGCGCGACACCAGCCAGGGCCTGGAAACGGTCAAGAAATATTATCCGGAGCGCGCCGGCGAGTTCGCCTTCGGCAAGATGCTGAACCGCCCCCAGAGCGCGCTGTCGCGCCAGCTCATCCTCGACACCATCCGTTGCGCCAGCGACGAGGGCAGGCTGGTGGAGATCCTCGAGCACGCCGCCGGCGGCAGCGACATCCTGAACAACAACCGCGAAGACAACCTGCACCGCTTCCGCCTGATCCTGCTGGGCGTGCGCGCGCACGTCATCGCCGATACCTGGGCGCACTAGGACTTCAGCGGCCTGGCGAATGTCCTGAATACCTATTGGGACGTCAACTACGATCCGTCGTCGTGGAACCCGAGCAAGTGGGGCTATGGCCGCCAGTCGATCGACTACAACGACGGCACGTCGGGCTGGCGCAACCAAGTGCTCAGCGGCGTGGGCGCCTCGGTCGGCGGCATCCCGTCCTTCCTGGGCGGCGTCAGCGGCAACCTGGAAGCGGCGCCGAACGGCACCTCCTACCTGGGCCACGGCTGGATGGGCCACCTGCCCGATTTCAGCTTCGCCAAATTCCGCTACAAGCCGTGCTGGGCGAACCCGAGCGCGACCGCGCTGGAACGCGACAATCCGCGCGAATACCGGGCCGCATGGACGGAGCTGGTCAGCATGTTCACCCAGGCCGCCGGCAAGGGCCAGCTGAAGCTGGACGCCCAGTTCAACGCGGGGCTGCAGAAGGCGGTCAATGCGATCGAGCGGCCGTTCGACCTGCAGCGCCAGGATCCCGGACGCGCGTTCTCGGCCAATGTCTGGCAGGACGTGTTCGGCGACCTGCCGACCTCGCGCCCGGATGCGAACATCGAACCGGATCCGCAAACCGTGTTGAGCGGCATGGTCGAAAAGACCGAGAACATGACCCGCTACGGCACCGACTACGTGAACGTCTACAGCGACCTGTACCTGTTCCAGATCGCCGCCGACTACCACTTCCACTTCGTGAAGAACTACCTGTCGCGCCACGGCATCTACCAGTTCACCGGTTCGTGGTCGCAGCAGACCAGCGCGCTGTCGGACAACCTGTCGGCGCTGTTCGCGGAAGAAGCGGTCGCCGCATGATGCACGGGGCCTAAGCCCTGGAAACAACGACGCCACCCACGGTGGCGTTTTTTATTCCTTCGATCCGGGCCTTCAGCGCCCGGTCAGCTTGCGCAGCAGTTCCAGCACCCCGCTCATCTCCGCCTCGAACTCGATCATCGACACGTCGCCGCCGTCGAGGAAGCGCGGCAGCAGGTAACGGGTGTCGCCGTCGTGCAAACGCACCAGGCCCGGCAGGCAGGTGGTGGCCGTCGACACGCCGGCGGCGCGCATCACCTCGGGCGCCTGGGCATCGAAGGCGCCGCTCGGGTAGCAGTAGTGGGTCGCGCGCGGCAGGCCGGCTTCCAGGATCTTCTCGCGGCACTTCTCGATGTTGGCGCGGTTGCGTTCCGGCTCGCCCGGCACGTATTCGTGCAGATGGCCGTGCAGCTCGATCGCGCAGCCGTTGGCGCTGGCCGCCTGCAGTTCCTCGCGCGTCATGTAGCTGAAGCGGCGCGAAGCCAGGTCGAGCTGGGCCGCCGGCACGCCCAGCGCCGCGGCGAAGCGTTCCAGGCTCGGGGCCACGTCTTGCGGCGCCTGCGCCAGCAGCCAGGCTTCGGCCGCCGCACACAGGCGGTGGCGCTGCTCGCGCTCGGCCAGGCGCCAGGTCCCGTTCATGCCGTCTCCGAAACCCGCCAGCGTCGCCCTGACCGGGCCCGCCTTCCACAGGATGTAGCG
>DOUW01000316.1:3244-3807 GCA_003520365.1 Massilia sp. | reverse complement strand
GCCCTTGGGCGCGGCGCCGGGCGTGGCCACTTCGTCGAGCGTGGCCGGCACGAAGCCGGTGCGGCGCAGCCAGTCGAGGCGTTCGCGCAGCTGCTCGCGGGTGCAGAACAGTTTCGGGTTGTAGCGGCGCTCGTCGCCCAGGTTGCCCCCGTGGTAGCACAGGATGCGCGGGTGGCGCCGGGTCGCGGCGCGCACCAGGGCGAAGACGCCGGCGAACTTGGCGGCGCGCAGTACGGCTTGTTTGATCGTCATGTCAGTCGTTCTTGTCCTTGCTGTGCCGCTGCGCCCAGTCGATTTGCGCGTGCTTCGGCCACACCAGCGCCCACGACGCCGGGCGGTACTGGCCGGCGGCGTGCAGCGCGCGCCGCTTTTCCGACGTGGCGGTGGCGTTCTTGACGGCCTGCTCGTCGTGCGCGACGAACAGCGCGCGCGCCCCGCCCTCTTCCGGCACCGTGCGCAGGTAGGCCAGGTGCGGGCTGATGATCTCGACCATCGGGTCGTAGAACCAGCTGCCGGCAATCATGCCCAGCGCGTCGGGGTGCAGCGCGTACAGGTCGACGCAG
>DOUW01000316.1:0-3096 GCA_003520365.1 Massilia sp. | reverse complement strand
GGCGCGTCCGGGCAGTTGCAGCAGGCCGCCCTGCCACAGGATCGAGCGGCCCATGCCGGCGCGCGGATCGATCACGCTCGAGGCGCCCGCGTACAGGCGCAGCGTGGCCAGGCCGAACTCCTTGAGGAACACGTCGCCGTCCAGCCGGCAGTAAGGCAGGAAGGCCTCGTCGTGGTTGGCGATGCGCGCGAACTGGCGCAGCTGGTGCGCAAGCACCCGTGGCGGCAGGCGCCGNNCCGTCGAGCGATGCGCGCACGCCCATCAGGACGGCGGCCAGCAGGAAGCAGGCCCCGGCCTGCTCGCCACGCTCCTCCAGCACCTGGTTGTAGAGGGTGCGCGCTCCCGGGGGGATGCGCTTGAAGCTGCCGCAGGGCGGCGGGTCGGCGAACTGCGCGAGGAAGGCGCGCACGCGCTCGGCCGCATCGGGCAAATGGACCGCGCACAGCGCGAGGGCACGCTGCAACTGGTCGGACAAACGGGATTCGAAGCTGGAAGTCTGTTGCGCTAGCATGGTCTTGGTCCTGGGTGGCCGCAGCCGGTCCGTTCCGGAAGTGCGCACAGCGCGCCTATAGCCGCCGCAGGTAGGCACAGTGAACTACCTACTGTGTTTATTTTCCTGCAACAATTAATTTATCGCAAATCTTACAGGAGCGGCCACACGATTGCACCCATGTGGCATGCGCGGTACAGGCTTACACGAGTACTTCTGGCGCGTCGGGATGACTGAGAAAACCCTGCGGACTGGCCGAACGGCCATAGGCCCCCGACTGGAACACGACCACCAGGTCGCCCACTTGCGCCTGCGGCAGTTCCATGCGGTCGGCCAGCAGGTCGAGCGGGGTGCACAGCGGGCCGACCACCGAGGCGGTTTCCAGCGGACCGCTGGCACTCATCCGGTTGCCGATCGCGACCGGGTAGTTCTTGCGGATCACCTGGCCGAAGTTGCCGGACGCGGCCAGGTGGTGGTGCAGGCCGCCGTCGGTGACGAGGAAGACCTGGCCGCGCGAAACCTTGCGGTCGATGACGCGCGCCACGTAGACGCCCGCTTCGCCGACCAGGTATCGTCCCAGTTCGATCGAGAGCTGGGCGTCGGGCAGGCTCGCCTTCACGCGCGGCAGCGCGGCTTCGAGTGCGGCGCCGATCGGCGCCAGGTCGAACGCCGCCTCGCCCGGGAAATACGGAATGCCGAAGCCGCCGCCGATGTTCAGGATGCGCACCGGATCGCGCGCGTCCTGCGCCAGGCGTTCGGCCAGCAGCAGGGTCTGGGCCTGGGTCTCGACGATGGCCTCGGCCTTCAGGCTTTGCGAGCCGCTGAAGATGTGGAAGCCCAGCACCGCCAGGCCGAGTTCGACGGCCAGCGCCAGCATACGCGGCGCTTCCTCGGCGTCGATGCCGAACTGCTTGGCGCCGCCGCCCATGCGCATGCCGGAACCCTTCAGCTCGAAGTCCGGATTGATGCGCAGGACCAGCAGCGGCGCGATGCCAACCTCATTGCCGATGCGCGCCAGCGCGCGGATCTCGCGTTCGGACTCGGCATGCACGACGGCGCCGGCGGCCACCGCACGCGTGAGTTCCGCATCCGATTTGCCGGGGCCGGCAAAGCTGATGCGGTGAGGCTCCATGCCGGTGTCGAGCGCCACCTTCAGCTCGCCGCCAGACGCCACGTCGATGCCGTCGACCAGCCCCGCCATGTGCTGCACCAGCGCCGGCATCGGGTTGGCCTTCATCGAGAAGTGCAATTCGACCGCCTGCGGCAGGTGGGCGCGCACGTGGGCGACACGCTCGCTCAGGAGGCGCCGGTCATAGGCATAGAAGGGCGTGCTGCCGACGCGCTGGGCCAGGCGCGGCAAGGGGATGCCGCCGACCTGCAGGCAGTCGTCGACGACCGGGAACAGGGTCTGGGCGGCATGGACGGGCTTGGCGTTCATTGTGTATTTCCGGAGATCGTATCGAACATCGTCAGGTAATCGAGGCGTAGGATCTTGCGGTCGATCTTGCCGTTCGGGTTGCGCGGAAAGGCTTCGCGGCTCAGCGTCACGTGGGCCGGCACCATCCAGGCGGGCAGGCGGCGCTGGCATTCCTTCAGCAGGGCGGCGCCCGCGAGCGCGCCGTCCTTCGGCAGCGCCAGCAGCACGATGGCCTGGCCCAGCTGCGGATGCGGCACGCCGAAGGCCACCGCCTCGTCCACCAGGCCGGTGGCGTAGACCGCCTCCTCGACCTCGGTCGGGCTGACGCGGTAGCCCGACACCTTGATCATGTCGTCGCTGCGGCCGATGAAGTACAAGTAGCCCTCCTCGTCCATGCGTACCGTGTCGCCGGACCACACGGCCATCTCGACCAGCGGCAGTGCCGGGTCCTGGCCGGGCGCCGGCTTGAAGCGCTCGGCGGTCTTGACGGGATCGTTCCAGTAGCCGAGCGAGACCAGGGCGCCGCGGTGCACCAGTTCGCCCGGTTCGTTCGGTGCGCACGGCGTGCCGTCCGGGCGCACCACCATCACCTGGGCGTTCGGGATCGCGCGGCCCATCGAATCCGGGCGGCGCTCGAGTTCCGCGGGCGGCAGATAGGTGGAGCGGAAGGCCTCGGTCAAGCCGTACATCAGGAACAATTCGGCCCGCGGCAGGGCCGCGCGCAGGCTTGCCACCGTGGTCTTCGGCATGGCGCCGCCGGAATTGGTCAGGTAGCGCAGCGTGCAGTCCTGGGGCCACGGCAGGGTGCACAGCTGGAACCACAGCGGTGGCACCGCGGCCAGGCCGGTGATGCGCTCCTCGACCACGGCCTTCAACACGTCTTTCGCGAACAGGTGGTTCAGCAGCACGGCGGTCGCGCCGGCCAGGAAGGCGCAGGTCAACTGGCTGAGGCCATAGTCGAAGCTGAGCGGCAGCACGGACAGGATGCGGTCGGCGGGCGTAATACTCAGATAGCTGGCCACGCTGCGGGCGCCGGCCACCATGTTCCGGTGCGACAGCACCACGCCCTTCGGCTTGCCGGTGCTGCCCGAGGTGTAGAGGATCGCGGCCAGGTCGGCATCGATCGCGCGGCGCGCGGCCAGCACCGCGGCATCCGGCGCCGCCTGGTTCGCGGCCCAGGCGCGCACTG
>DOUW01000321.1 GCA_003520365.1 Massilia sp. | reverse complement strand
AGGCGCCGGCGGTGCGGCGGTCCTGCCAGACGATCGCGCGGGCGATCGGTTCGCCGGTCGCGCGGTCCCACACGATGGTGCTTTCGCGCTGGTTGGCGATGCCGATGGCGGCGACCTGCCCGGCCTTGATGCCGGCCTGTTTCACCACCTGGCGCGCGCAGGCGAGCTGGCTGGTCCAGATATCGAGGGCATCGTGCTCGACCCAGCCGGGCTGGGGGAAATGCTGGGGAAACTCCTGCTGGGCGCAGGCCGCCACCTGGCCCTGGCGGTCAAACAGGATCGCGCGCGAACTGGTCGTTCCCTGGTCGAGGGCGAGGATGTATTGGGGCATCGATGTCTCCGGAAGAAGCCAGCATGCTTCGTTCCGGATTGTAGCCCAAGAGCGCCCGATATCCTCCCAAAGGGCGCCTGGCGACACTCCCAGGGGCTGCCCCGTACCCCTGTTCCTGCGGCAGCACGCGCACTAGCACGCCGGCGAGCGCAGCGAAAAATGGCCCAGGAACAGGGAACCGATCAGGGATGAGAGTGCCGTTATCAGGAAGAAACCACTGGATGCCATGACGCCGTAGGTAGGCTCCAGGTGAAACAGGCCGACGCCGAACAGAAAGCTCGCCTCCCGTATGCCAAGGCCGCCGACACTGAGCGGCAGTACGGCCGCGATCGACGACACCAGGAACAGGAAACCATAGGCCAGGTAATGCGCCCCGGGCGCGCCCAGGTAGGCAAGCAGCATCCCCATGCAGGTCAACTGCAGGCATTGCACCCCGATGCCGAGCCCGAACACGGCGGCCAGCCCCCGCCGGTCAAGCTTGACCAGCCACCGATGCCCGCCGACGAACACCGCGATCACCGCGGCCAGCGATGCCAGCGACGACGCGATGACGGCCGGCGTTTTCCAGGGCAGCGCCAGCAAGGGCGTCAACAGGCACAGGATCGCCAACAGGACCAGGATGCCGCTGACACGGTCCGCCAGGGTGGTCGCGATCAAGGCGCGCAGCGGCAAGGCATGGCTGCGGTGCAGCACCAGGATCTTGTAGGCATCGCCACCGATCCCGCCCGGCAGGAACAGGTTCAGGAACATGCCTGCGTAATACAAACGCAGGTTTTCCCGCTCGCCCAGATGCACGCCCGCATGGCGCTGGTAGATATTCAGGCGCAGCGCGCTGACGATTTTCGACAGATTGAAGGCGACGAAGGCGGCGACCAGCAGCGGCGCCCGTTGCGGATGATAGGCCAGGTTTTTCACCTGGCCGAAGTCGAGATGGCGAAAGACGACAACGACCAGGCAGGCCGATACCAGCACCTGCAACACCATTTTCAGCTTCTTGCCGACATGCCTAGACACCGGAGATTTTCTTGATCTGATAGGGCTTCTTGTTCTGCGATTCGTAATACGTCCGCATGATCAGGTCCGCCACGAAGCCGGTGGTGATCAGCTGGATGCCCGCCACCGTCAGCAACAGGCCAAGGAACAGCAGCGGCCGTCCGGCGCTTTGTTCCCCCATGAGCTTCTCGAACAGCACATAGGCATTCAGGACACAGCCCGTGAAAAACGCGACGATCCCGGCGGTGCCGAACAGGTGCATGGGACGCTGGCCATAGTTGCGGATGAACATCATGAGCATCAGGTCGCTGACCACTTTCAGGGTGCGATTGATGCCGTACTTGGACACGCCGGCATGGCGCGCATGGTGCCGCACCTCCATCTCCGTCATCCTGGCGCCATACATCGTGGCCAGTACCGGCACATAGCGGTGCAGTTCGCCGTACAGTCCCAGGTTCTTGGCGACGTCGCGCTTGAACAGCTTCAGGGTGCAGCCGTAATCGCTGATATGGACGCCGGTCGCGCGCCGGATCAGCCAATTGGCCAGCTTGCTCGGCAGCTTGCGCAGCAGGAAGCCGTCCTTGCGCCTGGCGCGGATGCCGGCGACGACGTCCCAGTCGCCTTCGCGCATGCGTTCCATCATGCGCGGGATGTCGTAGGGATCGTTTTGCAGGTCGCCATCGAGCATGACGATCAGCTCGCCATTCGCGGCATCGATGCCGGCCGCCATGGCCGTGGTCTGGCCGTAGTTACGGCTCAATACCAGGACGCGGGTATGCGGCGTGGCAAAGCGTTCGATTTCCGCCACGGTGGCATCGAGCGAGCCGTCGTCCACGAAGATGATCTCATGCTCGACGCCGGCCAGCGCCTCCGCGATACGCGCAATCAGGGGCTGGATATTGCCCGCCTCGTTCATGACCGGAATAACGACCGACAAAAGCATTTACGCATCCTTTAGCGAGACAAGCGCATATTCCACCGCGATGGCGCCCTGTCGATCCTGCGGTGTGCCGATTTCGAGCCGTCCGCGCTGACGGATCACGCCGGCGGGATAGGCGTCGAGAAAGCGGTCGAAGCCATTGTCCGGCTGGCCGACTGGGGCGATCAACAGCAGCTCGCCACGCAGCGCAGGCCGGCTTTGCAACACCTTGGGCAGCAGCACCACTGTCCATGCCGGATGATGCAGGTACAGGTTCCCGGCCACCGTCAGGTCGTTTGCGACCACGGTGGTCGCCTGGGGAAAGCGCAGCATCAGTTGGGCCGACAATGCGCCGAACGGTGCCCGCGTGTCCTTGTCGAGATAGGCGCGTCCCAGCATGCCCGCCAGGATGAGGATGGCGCACAAGCCCGCCGCCCACAGGATGGTGCGACGCACGGTGCGGCGCGCGAGCGCGGGGAAGATGAGGAGGAAGGCCAGCGGCAACAGGAACAGGACCGGCTGCATCCAGCGGCTCTTGATCCTGGCCAGCTCGCCGCTGAGCACCAGCGCGGCGATGCAGGCAAACGCCGCGAGGTAGAACCAGAGAATGAACCGGGCCGCAGGACTATCGAGATGCGCCCTCGCCTGGCCACGGTGCCGCCACCAGATCCAGCCGTACACGATCCAGGGCGGCGTGGCAAACAGCAGCGTCGCGCCGACCAGGTTGCCGAAACCACGCGCCACGCTGCTGGCGTAGTCCCCGCCACGGCCCTGCATTTTCTCCAGCGTGGCGCCCGTTGCGGCATCCAGGTGGTGAAACAACCACAGACCGTGCGGCGCCAGGGACAGCGCCGCCACGGCCAGCGTCAGCCAGGCGTCGCGGGTCCATACCGCCCGCCGGTGCTCACGCACCATCAGGCTGGCCGCAAGCAGCCCCAACGCAAATAGCGCGAAGTTGTACTTCGACTGCAGGCCAAGCCCGATCAGCAGGCCGAGGAGCGCATGGCGCCATCTGTTGCGCTGCCGGAGCAGGCCGGCATAGCACCAGAGCGCGAGCGCCGCCATGCAGGTCGCCAGCACCGAATGCGTCAGGTCGCGCTGCGATTCCCAGCCCAGTTGCGGGAACAGGATGAGCGAGGCGGCGGCAATGATGGCCGCGTTCATGCCGATGAGCGACCTGGCCGTGTGGAACATCGCCAGGTAGGTGCAGAACAGCAGCAGGTTCTTCTGGAACGAGAGGGCAAGGAGATTGATGCCGAAGACGGAAAACGTGAGCCATTGCAGCCAGAAGTACAGCGGCGGCTGGTTGCCGTAGCCCGGCTGCAGGTGCTGGAAGCTCAGGACCGCTTCCGATTCGTCCAGGTCGAGCACGGCGGGCGAGGTCACGCGCAGCAGAACCTGCAGCAGGAAATAAGCTGCAAGCACCAGGAGAAAACGCCTGCCTGCGCGCTGTTCGCACGCCGCCTCGACAGGCGCGTCTTGCATGGCCAGTAGCATGGCTAGCCTGCCTGGCCCTGGGCCATCCAGGCGACCAGCCAGGCGCGGAACTGGCGCAGCCCCTCCTGGAGCGGGGTCGCCGGGGCGAAGCCGACCCAGTCGCGCAGCTTGCCGGTATCGGCACAGGTCATCGGCACGTCGCCCGGCTGCATCGGCAGGAAGCGGATCCTGGCCTTGACCCCGACCGCCTGCTCCAGGGCCGCAATGAAATCCAGCACCCGGACCGGCTGGTGATTACCGATGTTGAATACCGTGTGCGGCGCGGCGCCGGTGTCCGGGTGAGCGACCAGGTGAGCGCCCGGGTGAGCGCCCGGATGAGCGGCCAATTCCCCGGGCGGTTTTGCCAGCACGCGGACGATCCCTTCGACGATGTCGTCGATATAGGTAAAGTCTCTTTCCAGTTCGCCTTGCGCGAAGACCGGAATCGTCTCGCCCTTGAGCATTTTCTGCGCGAAGCTGAAATACGCCATGTCCGGACGGCCCCAGGGTCCGTAGACGGTGAAGAAGCGCAGGCCGCTCGCCGGCAGTCCGTACAGGTGGCTATAGGAATGCGCCATCGCCTCGTTCGCCTTCTTGGTCGCCGCATAGAACGACAGCGGCGCATCGGTCCTGTCGCTTTCGCGGAAGGGCGGCGTCAAGCTCGCTCCGTAGACGCTGCTGCTGCTCGCATAGACCAGGTGGCGTGGCCGGCACTGGCGGCAGGCCTCCAGGATGTTGGCAAAGGCCACCAGGTTCGATTGCACGTAGGCGGCAGGGTTGTCGATCGAATAGCGCACGCCGGCCTGCGCGGCCAGGTGCACGACATACGCGGGCCGGACGCGTTCGAACAGGCGCTCGACCTGGCGCGCATCGGCCAGCTCCACGGCTTCGCAGCGTATGTCGTGCGGCGCCAGCAAGGCCTTGATGCGCCCATGTTTCAAGTCAAGCGGGTAATACGCGCTGAAGTTGTCGCATGCCGCCACCCGCATGCCCATGCGCGCCAGGCGCGCTGCCAGGAAACTCCCGATAAAACCGGCTGCGCCGGTGACCAGGACAGGGGCATTGGCCGGGATCATTGCTGCCCCACCGGCACAGGCCTGCCGATACCGTGGTAGGCCAGTCCGAACGAGGCGACGAATTCCGGATCGTAGAGATTTCTGCCGTCAAAAATCGCCCGGTGCCGCAGCGTGGCGGCCAGGAAGCCGAAGTCCGGCGAGCGAAACTCCTTCCACTCCGTCGCAATGGCCAGCACGTCGGCGCCTTCGACGGCCGCCGCCGCCGAATTCACCATCCCGAGCAGTTCCCGGCAACGGGCTTCGCCATGCTCCCTGAGCAGCACGCCTTGCGCCGCACTGGCGGCGACCGGATCGTAGGCCTGGACGCGGCAATTCGCCGCAAACAGTTTCCGTATCAGCGCCAGACTGGGCGCGCCGCGCACGTCGTCGGTGTTCGGTTTGAACGCCAAGCCCCATAGCGCGACGGTTTTACCTGCCAGCCGATCGATGCCGTCGAAGAACGCGGCGATCTTCTTGAACAGGATATCCTTTTGCGATGCATTCACCGCTTCGATGGCATCCAGGATGCGCAGTTGCTGGCCATGGTCGGCCGAGGTTTTCAACAGTGCCCGGACATCCTTGGGAAAGCAGGAGCCGCCGTAGCCCACGCCGGCATAGAGAAAGTCCGGGCCGATGCGCGGATCGGAGCCGATGCCGCGCCTTACCTGCTCGATATCGGCGCCCAGGCTTTCCGCCAGGTTGGCCAGTTCGTTCATGAAGCTGATGCGGGTGGCCAGCATGGCGTTGGCGCCGTATTTCGTCAGCTCGGCGCTGCGCACATCCATTTCGACCAGCTTTTCATGGTTGCGGCTGAACGGCGCGTAAAGATGGCGCATGATCCTGGTTGCCCGCGGATTGTCGCTGCCGACGACGATCCGGTCCGGGCGCATGAAATCCTCGATCGCCGCGCCTTCCTTCAGGAACTCGGGATTGCTGACGACCGAAAAGTCGATGGACACGCCGCGTGCGCCGAGTTCGCCGGCGACCACCCTGTTCACCTGGTCGGCGGTACCGACGGGCGCGGTCGATTTGTTGACCAGGATGGCCGGCCGCTGCATGCGCTGGCCGATGCTGCGCGCCGCGGACAGCACGTGGGTGAGATCGGCCCTGCCCTCTTCGTCCGGCGGCGTGCCCACGCACAGGAAGATGACGTCGGCGTGGGCCACCGCTTCGTCGTAGTCGGCGGTGAACGTCATCCTGCCGGCCGCCTTGTTGCGCGCCACCAGGGCATCGAGGCCAGGCTCGAAGATCGGCAGCCGGCCGGCATTGAGCATGTCGATCTTTCGTTCGTCGACGTCGAGACAGAGCACGGTGTTGCCCACGTCCGCAAAGCAGGCGCCCGAGACCAGCCCGACATAACCTGTACCAATCACTGTTATCTTCATATGGTGTGCGAACCAGACCAATGGACAACAAAACATGAACAACCGGGGAGAAGGATGGCCTGCTCCACGCCGGTTGTGCCCTTGCCGCGATACTGTCGATGATGTAAGGCTGGTGTTGATGCGAGACGAATGCGGACCAGGGACCACAGCTGCCACGTGATCCAGGTCAAGCAGCACCGGCGGCTGGACGAGCCCGCGATGGCTGCCCGTGCCGAACTGGCCGCGCCGACCTGGCCGCCATGGCGACCCCGCGCCCGGCAGTGCAACCTCTGCCGTCTTTACGGCTCAGTGCTCAGATCGTTGGTGGAGGCGGAAGTTCCTGATGCGGCAGGAGAATGCCGCGAGATGTCGTCCTGCGCTTGCTGGCGCGCAGGAGAAAAAGAATAAAGTGCAAAGCAGGCCGATAGGCCGGATTCTGTGTAGTGGTCTCCCTTGCGGGACGCCCCTATGACAGCCATTCCTCTAGGCGCCGAATTACTCCGGCGCTCAAGCTTCCTACCCGCACGCTCCGCGAGCAACATCAACGCGTGCCTATTTGGAATTGCTCCAGGTGGAGGTTACCGCGTTTCACCGTAACTTAATACGCTCGTCTCTGTGGCCCTATTCCTCGCCTTATACCCCCGGCTTGCGCCGGAAGGCTTTCGGCGGACGGCCGTTAACCGTCACCCCGCTCTGTGGAGTCCGGACCTTCCTCCCGCCGGCGCCTTGCGGCGCCAGCCAGCGACTGTCTGGCCTGCTTCACGGCATCATTGTACCTGATGGCGGATGGCCCTCCTAGTCGGCGTGGCGGATGCGGTACATCGCGCACCGCACGCGACCGGCCCTCAGTTATGGATGTACTTGACAAACACGTCGCTGAAATCGCGCTTGGTGTGCGTATCGAACATGGCGCTGTTCAAGGCCGCCAGCAATTCGCCGTACTGCTTGACCAGGCCGCCCTCGCCCGGCGCGATGTTCAGCTTGTGCACGGACGCGGTGGCATCGAGCGCGCGCAGCGCATTCTCGCGGCAGGCGGCATCGCGGCGCTGCTGCTTGCCGATCGAGATCAGGGCCTTGTAGATGTCCTTGAGCTGCTCGATGAAGGTCTTCTTGACGTCGATCGAGAACACCGTGTCGTCCAGGTTGAATTTCAATTCGATGTCCATGTCCAGCGTGCCGGCGGTCTCGATGCTGACGTTCGAAATCTGGTGCGCGGCATAGTCGTAGCGCTTGATCGCGCGCTTCGACGACACGGCCGAATCGCCGTCCACATGGATCAGCGCCAGGTTGGTGAAGCAGTACTCGTCCTTCTTGCTCTTGATGAGAAAGAAGATCTGTTCGCCGTCTTCGCTGAACAGGTAATCGTCGGCATCGACCTTGTTGTAATCCGCCGGGCCGACGATGACGCCGATATCGCTGATGCCCAATGCTTCCGCCGCCAGTCTCTTGAACATGATGATCCCCGTATAAAACCGCTACATTGAAAAAGTAGAAAAAGCCGGAATGGCGTTTCCCTTGGACCTGATCAGACCGAAATCGTCGCCCCGCCCTCGCGCGGCCGGTCGCGCGGCACGGGCGGGAGAGGCGCCGCCGGCTCCGCCCGTTCGCGGTGCTCGTTGCCGATCCGGTCCAGGTCCTCGACGCTCATCAGCGGCGCATAGATCAGGTCCTCGGGATCGGCCGAACGGCGCCAGCCCAGGTGCAGTTCGCCCACCGCGCGCTTGGCCAGCTTGATCGTGCGCTCGCCAGTGCGCACCGTCAGGCGCGGTTTGCCGTCCTCGAGCTCGACCAGGCGCGCCATCGACAGCACCGAGCAGTTCAGGTTCGGGCTGTGCGTCGAGAACTGGAAGCGGAATTGGCCCGT
>DOUW01000322.1 GCA_003520365.1 Massilia sp. | reverse complement strand
CGAGACCTACGTCAGGATCCGCGGCCAGTGGGCTTATCTCTACCGGGCTGTCGACTCGGCTGGCAATACCGTCGACTTTCGGCTCAGCCCGCGGCGCAACGTCGCTTCGGCCAAGGCATTCTTTCGTAAAGCCATACGTTCTCAAGGCCGGTCACCCGAGACTATTACGCTGGACGGTTATGCCGCTTCCCACCGTGCCGTTCGCGAACTTCAAGAGCAGGGACGTCTTCCTGACTTGACGAAGCTTCGCTCGTCAAAATATCTGAACAATCTGATCGAGCAGGACCATCGCAATGTCAAATCCAGACTTGGACCGATGCTGGGCTTGAAAAGCTTCACTTCCGCTACCACGACAATACAAGGCATTGAGCTCATGCATCGCATTCGCAAAGGGCAGTTCGACTTACGAGGTCTGGGAACTCAGGGGCAAACTTCGTCCGAAATCTGGGCAGCTGTTCTGGCTGCGTGAACTCAGCCGGCGCACCGGCAGGTTGGCGTGCCTTTATCCATAATTTGCACCAGAGCCATATAGAGTACGTTTTTCGGTTTTCGTAAAGATTTTGAATAGAAATCAATGGACTACAAAGGATATTCCTGTTCAACGTTTGAGCACGGTGAACCCGCACTGTCTTCATCGCTGACGTCATGCGCGATGTACGTGCACCGGCATCATCGGCATTGAGAGACAACCGCCTGCCTACCAAACGGAATAAGCACGCTTGCTTCAGATGTGACTACTGCAATATTTTTACTTTCGCGTCCAGCTCTTGAATAATGCCCTTGTGAGTCTCCTATTTCTTAGGTTCGGTCTTCGGTGCAGTGCCGATTCGTTTCCGGGTGTAGTACTGCTCCGCGGCCTCTGCAATGCGTTTTTCCTTCGCCTTCACGTAAATCGCAGTCGTTGAGGCGCTTGCATGTCCAAGGATGTCCTGCGCCACAACGATCGGCATCTCGTCTTCCACTGCGAGCGTGCCGAACGTGTGCCGGAAAGCATGCGGTGAAGTACTCTCGAGCTGGGCAATATCCTCCGGTGTGAACAGCGGGGCTTCCGCGCCTGACGCGGCTGCGGCGTGTTCGCGGACTCGGCGTAGTGCCGTGGTCACCAGGTGATAGAAAGAGTTCGCACTGTATCCGTGCGTGCTGCCGACCGCGTGCTTCGCCTGAGCCGCCCCGGTCCCGGGCACAACAACCGGCGCCAGCAGGGGCAGGTCATCCACCTGCTGGTCAAGATCCAGCCCGCGATCGCGCCAGTGCGCCCGCAACGCCCCGACTGTCCGCTGGCTGACCGGTACCTTGCGCACGGTACTGCGCTTGCCGAGAACAGCCAGCAGCCACACCCCGGCAGCGTGGCGGCTCGGCTTCAGGTTGTGGCGCCGGGCGCCAGCGACTTCGGCACGACGCAGGCCCGAGTCGCCCATCAGCAGGATTGCCGCGAGTGCCACCCTGTCCTGATGATTCTCCTCGGCTTCCGCCTGCCGCGTCAGCACGTCGACAACGGCGTCCCATGCTGATCTGGGCAGTGCCCGGTCGATCTGCATCTCCTCGGCCTGCCTTACCACCTTGGGATCCTTCACCGCGACCCACGGATTGCCGGCCAGGTAGCGCACCTTGACCAGCCAGTCAAACGCACCGCGTAGCACCAGGATGGCCTGTTTCTGGGACGCCGCGCTCATCGGTTCGTCTGCAAACGGTTTCCAGCGCCTGCTTGTCCTGGCTGTGCGGGGGCCGCAGAACTCCGGCACGGGAGCGCGCAGGAAGTTCTTGTACGCCTCGCAGTCATCGACCAGCAGTGACGACATCGGCTTGCACGCCACGAGGGCACACCAGAGGATGAAGCGCTCGAGTTCCTTGCGGTACGCGCGCTCGGTGTGATCCTGGCCCCGGTAGCGGTTCAGATAGCTGTTGACCGCGTCGAGGTCGTTGCGCGCGGAGATGAAGCAGAACGCGGGCGCCCGGTTGGCCCCATCCGCGCCGGACAGCCAGTCCGGCAGCTGGAACGTTCCCAGCGGCGCCAGCTCGCGCTTCCTGAGCGGATCGAGCACGGGCAGAAGACCCGGTTCGTCGAAGGGCTCGATGTGTGACCGTTCGACACCGACTTCGCCGAGCTGGTCGGGCCAGCGGCGCAGGAAGCGCAGGATGGCACCGGCACGACCGGTGCCGATCCGCGGCACCGAGCGCCACCAGCTGGGGCCGCGCCGGTTGATCAGGTCCACCAGATCGCCAAGCGTCAGTATGCCTTCGGCCCTGAACGCGCCTGCGGTTTTGGGGCGGAACCACTGAGACAGCTTCTGTAGGCGGCCAGGGGCCGTTTTCGGCATCTCGGCCGCCTGGATCAGGATGTCGAGCGCCTTTGCCGTGATCGCGCCGCCTTGGCGGGCTCCCTGCAGGATGCTGGCGATATGCGGGTTGTGCTCGATGGCCCGTTCGACCAGCCTGTTCCGCATGTCGATGAGCCAGCGCTCCAGGCCCTGTTCGAGCTGGGGGCTGTCTTCGCTGTAGTAGAGGTCAGCGATGCGCTGCAGCGGAATTTTGAGGCAGTAGGCACGCAGGGCCGTATAGTCGGCCCGGTCGTAGGTCAGTTCGGGCAGTTCGACGTCGGTGTGCTGCGTCATGCCACCACCATGAAGGCGATGAGCGGGAGCGCAGTGTGACCGCCAAGCGGTGCGCGTGTGCCGGTCCGGGTTTGTATGAACATGCGGATGGTCAGTATCAGACTGTTTGGGGCAGTACAAACTGCCGGGATACCTCATCCTAAACCTGTTTCACGACCAAAACAAGCAAAAAAGCTTCAATGATAATAGCAATTATCATCGAAGGACAGCCAGCCCCAGGAACGTGGTTCTGCTCATTCTGCCGTTTCTACCTAAATGTGCCGACACGACTCCTGTCCAGCGGGCGCTTGCGGTCAAGTACCCTGGAAAACACCGTGTCGAGCATGGATGGGATTGCCATACAATGATAATTAGCGCGGCGGCCGGTGTCGCCGCGTGACGACCCTTAAGTTATTACTATAAAGACCCCAACTATGAGCGCACCACAAATCAACACGTCACACGGTTTCCGGATCATCCGTATGCCAGGCGCAGTTGTTCCGGTTGGCCCCAACCACCTTAGAAAGATGTATGAAGACGCATGTTCGCATTATGCTAATGCGCTTCGAGTCACACGCACGAGCGAAAAAGCACACAATAAGTCGGCCGTTCCGGCGATCGCGCTTGCGGCCGCTGCCGAGACAAGCGTATCGAGCGAAACCAGCGCAGGAAGCTCACCAGGCGCCGGGCCTGCAGGTGACGCCAGCAGCGGAGATGGAGACAGCGATGGTGATGGCGACAGCGACGGGCCCCGACGGCCACGTAAGCCTAACCCATCCCTTCCCGCCAGCACTCTCCCTCGCGCCCATAGGCGCTTAATTCTTCCAACACCGTTAACCCGTCGAGCCTTCGCGTGGTTGCTTGTTCTCGCCCTGCTTTTGGCATATATATGCCCGCCGGCCTTCGCCCTCCTATTTGTTCAGCTCGGGCAGACTGAACTAGCCCACGAGATGTTGCGGTACAAACCTGTCTTGCTCCTTCCTACTCCACCGGGATGGACCACATCTCCCAGTACTACGGAAGCGACGAGCAATCGACTCGCCGGCAGACCCAGCAGCCGAGCCAACGTCTTGACAATGCCGGCAGCTAGGCCGCCACACGCTAAGCCCAAGAGAAGCCGCATGCGCGCAGTATCGGCGCAGCCAGTATGCGCCCGCAGTCTCAAGACTTGCGTGAACCCGCAGACCGAATGCCAGCCACGGCTTACAAGCACCAGATAGCTCGGCCGCACAGGTACCATGACGACTTATGCGCCAGCAGCACGATGCGGACCTGCATCTAGTTTGCGCCGCTGGCGCCCAACCGCTACAGAAAGTCGACCGGCGCTGGCTCGGCCGTGATCTGGACGCGTCGCCTGGAAAGCACCGCCGGCGCGCTGGCGCATGGGCGGCGCCCAGATGGCCCAGCCGGCAGCATCCGCGTACAGGCCCCGACCGGCGCAGATGGGGAGCAACAGGCGGATTTCCATGCCGCAGGCCTGGAGATACTGGCTTGACCCCTCTTGTTTGAACTAAAACCTGACTTAGTATCTCTAACAATACCGGTCCACGTACCGCCAGCAGATGAGCGAGCAGGCTAGCAAGAGAAAGGCCTGATGAATGTCCGCCCGGCGCTCGTAGCGAATCCGCAGTCTGCGAAATCGGTGAAGCCACCCGAGGGTTCGTTCGACGACCCAACGCCAGCGGCCAAGCCGTTCGCGTGATTCGATGCCGTATCTCGCGATGCGTGCAGCAATGCCTCGCCGGCGCAGCCAAGCACGGTGCGCTCGTGATGCATAGGCACGGTCGGCGTGCAGTTTCCCTGAACGCTTACGCGCCCGGCCTGACAACCCTTTGACGGCCGGGATTGCCTCGACGATCGGTATGAGCAGCCGGGAGTCGTGAACTTGCGCACCTGAGATCCGGGCTACCAACGGCAAGCCACGCTGATCGACAAGGATGTGGTGTTTGCAGCCAAGTTTGCCTCGATCAGTTGGGTTTCGGCCGGTATGCTCGCCGCCTCGCGGCGAAGGCATGCTGGCGGCATCAATGCAGGCTCGATCCCACGCGATCTGGTCGTATTCGCGGAGCCGGCACAGTATAGCCTCGTGGATACTCTGCCAGACACCTGCCTGCGTCCATTCGTGCAGGCGCGGCCAGCAAGTCATTCCGCTACCGCACCCAAGCTCACGCGGCAGATACTCCCATGGTATTCCAGTCCTAAGGACGAACAGAATCCCGGTTAGTGTCGCCCGGTCACCGATCCGTGGTCGACCACCTTTCGGAGACGGCGGGTGCACCGGGAGATGAACTGCAATAAGGGACCAGAGTTCGTCGGAAATGAGTGCTTTGGCCATGGTATCAGTCCGGCTAGGAACATGCCGTCCATGTTAAAGCGAGGACCATGGCCGCGTACGGCTGGCTCAAATCGACCCAGAGCAGATATCGGACCAAGCGCTAGTTCGGCCTTCTGTCGTTTGCTCGACGGACGTGCGGGTTATCTCGTCCGTTCACACTGAAAGCACTTGCATAAGGAGAGAGCGCTAAACTGAGGTGTTGCGCGAAATCGCCGAAGTCCATGCTTTTGGCCACGTAATTATTGGCTCCTAGAAGCATAGCGCGTACACGATCGGTCTCTAGGATCGATCCAGACACAACAATGACAGGGACTTCTTCAAGCGCTGGAGTAGCACGAATACGCTTGAGGACAGTAAAACCGTCGACTTTCGGTAGCTTAAGGTCAAGAAGGATTAGGCTCGGCTTCTCGTCCTGCTCAAGAGCGCATAGAGCTTCCTCCCCATCTCGAGCAACCTGAACTTCATTACTGGCTAAGCAGAGCTCCAAGGCTCTATTTGTGAACGACAAGTCATGTTCGTCGTCTTCAACAAGGAGGATGTGGCTAGCCATCTATCTATTTTACATTTTTTACAAGACGGACGCACTCTCGATAGGGTTGTAGCGTGTAACTAGAGGGCGCCCATACACCGTCTGCTCCTGGGCGGTTGCGGTCCCTCGGCAGAGGCCGCTTCCGACCGAAAAGGCCCTCCCATAGCGTGGAAGGCAGCAAATTGGCAGGAATTTTTGCTTCCGTTGTTCTTGGGATTTTATTGCCGCACGGAATTGATTTGGAAGTTTTTCTCAAATGCACTATGGTGCTGGGTGGGTTGGATTTGATTTGTGCTGCTTCATGACCCTTCTGTAGTCCCTCCCAGCATTTACCCGCCTTATAGGTCGTCCATGGCAAATACCCTGGTGGCAGTCAGCCACACTTTTCTGTGCGAGCCGGAAGCGGCGAGCCGCGCACTTGCCGACTCGGTATCTGTAAAGATGAACGGCAGTCGCCCTGATGTGCTGATCGTTTTCGCGTCCCCCGAATTCGATTACCAGCCCTTGTTAGCCGCGCTCGAGGCCGCGTGCCAGCCGCGTCTGCTTGTCGGCTGCTCGTCAGCAGGGGAGTTTTCTGGTTGCGCTACAGGAAACGCCTCGGTATCCGTCATGGCAATACGCGCAGACGACATGCTGTTTCGAGCGGGACTGGGCACGGGACTGCGCCAGAATTTCAGCGGCGCACTCGACCAGGTCATGCCAGTTTTCAGCGGCAGTGAGCACCCTGACTTCCCGTATCGCAGTGCGCTGGTGTTGACCGACGCGCTGGCTGGATATGTCGACGAGATCATCCACGAGATGATGGTCCTTACTGGCGGCACCTACCAGCTGTTCGGCGGCGGAGCCGCTGATGATGCCAAGTTCGACCAAACGCATGTTTTCATCGGAACCGAAGCACATACCGATGCGATCGTTGTGCTTGAAATGCTGTCGAAGAAGCCCATCGGTCTTGGGGTTCGCCATGGTTGGCAGCCGGCCGGTCCAGTGTTGCGCGTCACCGAAGCGCAGGGCAACCGCCTGGTCAGCCTGAACGCCACGCCCGCGGTGGAAGTTTTCGAAGCGCATGCCCAGGCCACTGGGCAGACATTCAACCGCGCCGATGCGCTTCCGTTTTTCCTCCATAACGTGATTGGCATCGAAACCGGCGAAGGTTACAAGCTGCGCGTGCCTCTTGCACTCAACGACGACGGCTCGATTTCCTGTGCCGCCGAGGTGCCGGTCGGAGGCACGGTGCGCCTCATGGTCGCCGATGCGGCCTCTGCCTGCGAAGCCGCGCGCCAGGCGGCGCAAGCGGCGCTTGCGGGTCTGGAGGGCGGCGAGCACGCTGGCTCACTGCTGTTTGACTGTACCGCCACCCGGCTGCGGCTCGGACGTGAATTCGGCCATGAACTGGAAGCCGTTGGCGAGGCGCTCGGGTCGGAAAATTTCGCAGGCTGTAATACGTATGGTCAGATTGCGCGGAGCACCGGTCAATTTAGCGGATTCCACAATTGTACTGCCGTCGTGTGCGCCATCCCGCTCTGAGCACGCCATGATCCCGTTAGAACTTGTGTCCATCTTCATCGACCTGCAAAGGCCCGATGCCAGGTTGGCCGCGACCACTCAACTCGCACGTTTCGCTGGCGTCGCACAAGTCCTCATCTTCGGCAGGGACGAGGAGATCGGGATATTCTTGCCTGCTCCTGGATTGCCTCAGACACTGCGCGCCGGCGGGCGTTGGCAGGACTTCCTGCGCCGGTGTGCAGACGCCGGCAGCGCAGAGGCGTCCCTTCCCTCGGCTGAATCCGAGGCAGACTCACCGGTATGGGGGCAGTGCGATTCAGGAGGCAACGCAATTGTCGTTTTCCTCGGGGCGGAACCTGCTGCGCCGGCCCGAACTGCGATCGCTGCCTTACTGCCCCTGCTTGGTGCCAAGCTGGCCGGCGAACTGGCCGAACTTGCCGCTGCGGGGCTTGCGGCTGCTGCGCGCGAAAGCCACCGGCGCGCCAGCGAACTTAATGCCGCCCTCGACGTCAGCCGGCGTGAACTGCAGTTGGCCTACCAGCGCGTCGAAGACGAACTGATGTCGCGGCGCGAGGCCGAGGCCAAGCTGCGCGACGCCGACCGACGGAAGGACGAGTTCCTGGCGATGCTGGCACATGAACTGCGTAATCCACTGGCGCCGATCGGCATGGCGGCCAAGATCCTGAGGCTTGGGCACGCAACGCCTGAGCGCGTGACGCAAACCTGCGAGATTATTGACCGCCAGATTCGTCACATGACCAGCCTGCTCGACGACCTGCTCGATGTCTCACGCGTTACGCGCGGCCATGTGGTGCTGGCTCAGGAACTGCTGGACATGGGGGCGATTGTGCGGGATGCGGTCGAGCAGGCGCGCCCTCTCGTTGAGGCGCGCTGCCACCGTCTGTCTCTTGCGCTGCCGAAGCAAGCCGCGCGAGTGCGCGGCGACAGCACCCGACTGGTGCAGATCGTTACAAACCTGCTCAACAACGCGACCAAATACACCCCGCAAGGCGGTGTCATCGAACTCGAACTCACGCAGGATGCAAGCACGGTGCAGGTTGTCGTACGTGACAACGGGATCGGTATAGACGCTGCGCTGCTGCCCCATGTCTTCGATCTGTTCGTCCAGGGCGACCGCTCATCGGATCGAGCCCAGAGTGGTCTTGGGGTTGGACTGGCACTGGTCAAGAGCCTGGTCGAGCGGCATGGAGGAAGCATCAGTGCGGCCAGCGCGGGACAGGGCGCCGGCAGCGAATTCACTATCCGGCTGCCGCGGGCACACGAAAACGCACCTACCCTAGCGTTGCCCCAGCAAGGCGATATGGCTGATATTCAAGCACTCGACATCCTTATCGTCGACGACAATGCGGATGCGGCCGACACGCTATCAATGTATCTCAGCACTATGGGTCACCAGCTGCGTGTGGCCTACGAAGGACATAGCGCGCTGGGGCTGGCAGCGGAGGCTGCGCCGGACGTTTTCCTGCTCGATATTGGGCTGCCCGACATCGACGGTTACGAGTTGGCGCAGCGGATTCGTGCACTGCCGCAAACTATGCACGCGACACTGATCGCCCTGACCGGTTACGGCCAGCATGCAGACCGTGAACGCTCGGTTGCTGCGGGTTTCAACCACCACCTTACTAAACCAGTGGACGTCGCGGCGCTACTGCGCTTGCTCAGGAACGTGTCGAAAAGACCGTCGAGGCACCGGTAACGCTGATCTGTCAGAGTGGTGCGCTATACGGCTCTGGTGCAAACCTGCAGCTCAGCTAGAATGACGGCCTTTGCCTAACATGCGTAGTCACGCGAGCACGAGCGACCTGTTCAAGGGCCGACACTTCGAACAAGAGATCATCATCCTTTGCGTGCGCTGGTACCTGCGTTATAAGCTGTCGTACAGAGACCTGGTCGAGATGATGGCTGAGCGAGGCGTGCCCATCGCTCATACGACAATCCTGCGTTGGGTTCAGCGGTACGCACCGGAGTTCGACAAACGCTGGAGCCGCTTTGCGACATCGGCTGGTACCTCCTGGCGGATGGACGAGACCTACGTCAGGATCCGCGGCCAATGGGCTTATCTCTACCGGGCTGTCGATGCATCAGGCAAGACGGTCGACTTCCGGCTGAGTCCACGGCGCAACGTCGCCTCAGCCAAAGCATTCTTTCGCAAGGCTGTGCGCTCCCAACGCCGGTCACCTGAGACTATTACGCTGGACGGTTACGCAGCCTCTCACCGGGCCGTTCGTGAACTTCAAGAGCAGGGACGTCTTCCTGACTTGAAGAAGCTTCGCTCGTCAAAATACCTGAACAATCTGATCGAGCAGGACCATCGCAATGTCAAATCCAGACTTGGACCGATGCTGGGCTTGAAAAGCTTTACTTCCGCTACCACGACAATACGAGGCATCGAGCTCATGCATCGCATTCGCAAAGGGCAGTTCGACCTACGGGGTCTGGGAACTCAGGGGCAAACTCCGTCCGAAATCTGGGCAGCTGTTCTGGCTGCGTGAACTCAGCCGGCGCACTGCAGGTTCGCGTGCCTTTGTCCATAATTTGCACCAGAGCCGTCGCACCCTGAGCCGCGCACGCAAGCCGGCGGGCATCTTTACGCTCGAAGCGTTATCATTCCGGCTACAATGCCTGCCATGCACTACGCATGAACGGCGCAACAGCGTCCGCGCCGCGGATGGCGGGTCGACGATCGAATACCGGAGTAATGCATGAGAATGAAGGCTAACCTGCCTGGGGCAATCGCGGCCGCCGCGCTGCTGGCGCTGGCCCAGGCCGCGCACGCCGATGCCGGCGTCGACTACGCCGAGGCGTTGCGCTGGGTGCGCTCCAGTGCGGGATCGGTGAATGGGGCCCGGCTCGATTTCCAGGCGAAGCAATTGCAGGCCGAGGCACTGCGCCGCATCGACGGCCCCGACGTACGCCTGTCCGGCTTCGCCGGGCGGGTCTCGACCACCCTCAGCGTCGACACCGGCGCCATTGCGCAACTAGCCAACCCGGTGCTCGACTCCCTGCCGCCCCTGCCGGGGCTGAACCTGCCGGACATCCCGCCGGCCCTGAATGTCGACCGCGTATTCGATGTGCGTTCGCTCGGCCTGAACACGGTCTGGCCGCTCTACACGGGCGGACGGCTGGATGCGGTGAAGCAGATCGCCGCGGGCCGCGCCGACGAGGCCGGCGCGAGCGTCCAGGCGGCCCTCGACGATGCATCGACGCAGCTGGCGCAACGCTATTTCACGGTGCAGCTGGCCAGCAAGGCCTGGCAGTTGCGCAGCGCTGCGGCAGAAGTAGCCAAAGAACACCAGCGCATGGCGCTCAAGATGGAGAAGACTGGACTGATCGCCAGGGTCGAGCGCCTGAAAGCCGATGTCGCCGTCGACAATGCGCTCAGGGAAGCGGCAAAGGCGGACAGCGACCTCGAGATCGCGCAGCTCGCGCTGCGCCGCCTGCTCGACGCGCCCGGCGCCATCACGCCGACCACGCCGCTGTTCGTGAACGCGCAACCGCCCGGCTCGCTGGCTTCGTTCATCGACGCGGCCATGGCGTCGAACGCGGCCTGGAAACAGATCGCAAGCAAGCGCAAGCAGGCGGACGGCGCCTTGCAGCTGCAGGGCCGCGCCTTCAGCCCGACCGTCATCGGCGTGGCCAACTACAACCTCAATCGCGGCAGCTCGAGCCGCGCCAACTGGCTGGTCGGCGTGTCGGTCAGCATCCCGCTGGTCGAGCGCATCGACCGCGCAAAAATGACCTCCGCCGCCCGGCTCGAGCAGCAGCGCGTCGAGGTCGCGGCCGAACAGGCCGGGCGCGATATCCCGACCCTGGCCGAAAGCCAGTGGCGCACCATGGAAGACGCCCGCCAGCGCTACCTGGCGATGGCGTCGGCGATCGAGCTGGCGGCCGAGACGCGGCGCCTGGCGCAGGTGGGTTTCCAGAACGGCCAGGCGACCTCGACCGACGTGGCCGACGCTTCGCTCAATTACACCAAATCGGGCCTCGAGCGTGCCCAGGCGGCTTACGACTACGTCATGGCGCTCGCCAAACTGCTGGCCACCAGCGGCGATCCTGACCGCCTGTACGCGCTCTCCCGGACCGCCACGCACATCGTCGACCTCACGAAAGAATAAGCATCATGGCAAAACCTTCCACCAAAGGCCTGCTTGCCGGCGGCGCCGGCATCGTCATTCTCGCCCTGCTCGGATGGGGCCTGTACCAGGCCTTCCAGCCCGTCCACGATCCGGTCCAGGGCCAGATCGAGGCGCAGGAAATCAATGTGGCGTCGAAGGTGCCGGGACGGGTCGGCCGGGTCCATGTGCAGCTGGGGCAGGGCGTCGCCCGCGGCGACCTGCTGTTCGAGCTCGACAGTCCTGAAGTGCGGGCCAAGGTCGCGCAGGCCGAAGCCGCGCGCGATGCGGCGCGCGCGACCAGCCAGAAGGTGCAGGCCGGGGC
>DOUW01000319.1:499-6240 GCA_003520365.1 Massilia sp. | reverse complement strand
CACGGTCGCGATGGCGTTACCGGCGTAGATCGGGCGCTCGAAGGTGTCCGGGGAGTCGACCTTGGTGATTTCCGAGATCTGGGCCACGTCCAGCTTGGCGGCGACGCGCGGCAGGATGTTCTTGCCGTAGGCGGTGGCCGGGGCCAGGATGTGCGAATAGTTGCCGGCAACAGCCAGGATCTGCTCGGCCACGTTCTCGGCCAGGCCGTCGGCGAAGTGCGGCGCGTCGGCGACCAGCACCTTGGTGACGCCGGCGATCTGCGCGGCGGCTTCGGCGGCGGCGCCGCAGTTCGAACCGGCGACCAGCACGTGGACTTCGCCGCCGCACTGGGACGCTGCGGTCACGGTGTTGTGGGTTGCGCCCTTCAGGGAGCCATTGTCGTGTTCAGCAATTACTAATGCGACCATGATGTTTCCTATGTTTGATAGTGACGGCAAGGCCGCTTAGATGACTTTGGCTTCGGTGCGCAGCTTCTGGACCAGGGTCGCGACGTCCGGCACCTTCACGCCGGCCGAACGCTTGGCCGGCTCGGCGACCTTCAGGGTCTTCAGGCGCGGGCTGACGTCGACGCCCAGGTCTTCCGGCTTGACGGTTTCCAGCGGCTTCTTCTTGGCCTTNNCGTAGCGCGGCTCGTTCAGGCGCAGGTCGGTGGTGACGATCGCAGGCAGGGTCAAGGCCACGGTTTCCAGGCCGCCGTCGACTTCGCGGGTCACGGTCACCTTGCCGTCTTCCAGCACCACTTTCGAGGCGAAGGTCGCCTGCGGCCAGCCCAGCAGGGCTGCCAGCATCTGGCCGGTCTGGTTCGAATCGTCGTCGATCGCCTGCTTGCCCAGGATGATCAGCTGCGGCTGCTCTTTCTCGGCCAGCGCCTTCATGATCTTGGCCACGGCCAGCGGCTCGGTCTCGACGGCGGTTTCCACCAGGATGCCGCGGTCGGCGCCGATCGCCATGCCGGTGCGCAGGGTTTCCTGGCACTGCGGCACACCGACGGAGACAGCCACCACTTCGGTGACCTTGCCGGCTTCCTTCAGGCGGGTCGCTTCTTCGAGTGCGATCTCATCGAACGGGTTCATCGACATTTTGACGTTGGCGATATCGACGCCACTGCCGTCGGACTTGACGCGGACCTTGACGTTGTAGTCGACCACGCGTTTGACGGGTACCAGGACTTTCATAGGTGTGCCTTTGAAAAATTGAAGAGGTAGACTTGACTAAAGTGGCCTAGATTATAAGAGATAAACTGCTGCGAGACCGAATTAAAGCACGATCGTGCGATTTTTGGCTAGAGTGAATCTTCCAAATCGCGGTGTTCAGGGGACATCAAAGGGAACAGACGGGGCAATGACCCTGCCCCGCCAGGTGGCGCCGCGCGCCGAACCACTTTATTTGCGGCGCATCAGAAAGGTGAATTCGCCGTTCTCGGCGGTATGCGCCAGGAGGGCATTGCCGGTCTGCTTGGCGAACGCCTGGAAATCGCGCACGGAACCGGTGTCGGTGGCCACGATGCGCAGCACCTGTCCGCTCTCCATCTCCGCGAGCGCCTTCTTGGCTTTCAGGATGGGCAGAGGACAATTCAGCCCGCGCGCATCCAGGTCTTTCTGGAATTCCATGGTGTCAATGTCGATAGTCATGTCGCTCATCGCTTGCCTGCTCGGTGGGTGATGCTAAAAGGGTGGTGCCGGAAACTGCATACTACTCCAATTCACGCAGTATGACGCAGCGCACCAAAATAGTCACACATTGTTGCACGTCCACAACCAAATGTAAAACTTGCCACATTCAGCGCACCAAACCATGACACCTGGGTAAAGACAAGCACCGCCGTGGTGCGGCGCGCCTACTGCTCGACAAGTTCGACGCGGCGGTTCTTCCGGCGCCCTTCCTCGGCGCGGTTCGATGCCAGCGGCGCATAGGCGGCCACGCCCTTGGCCGACAGGCGCTTCGGATCGACCTTGTGGCCCTCGGCCAGGGCCTTGACCACGGCATCGGCGCGCTGCTGCGACAGGGCCAGGTTCTGGGCCAGCACGCCCTGGTTGTCGGTATGGCCGACCACGAAGACCTTCAGCTTCGGATCCTGCTGCAGCAGCTTGGCCATCTCGGCCAGCGCCGGCTTCGAATCCGGCTTCACCTCGGCCTTGCCGGTGTCGAAGTAGACGCCATACACCGCCACCTTGCCTTCGTTGGCGATGCCCTTGGCCATCTCGGCCGCGTTCAGGCTGGCGGCGACCTTGCCGCTTTCCATGGCTTTGCCTTCGACGATCTCGAGATAGACGCCGCCTTCGTCATCCTTATATGGAGGCAGCGCCAGCACGGCGACATGGACCGGCGCGCCGTCCGGACGCTTGCCCTCCGCCACCATGTAGCGGCCCTGGCGGGGCCCTGCGATAAAGATGCTCGACGGGATGTCGCCCTTGATGAAACCATTGCTCAGGCGCTTGTCCCACCAGTAGTCGCCGATGTCGTCGCCGCAGGCTTCCTTGATGCAGGCGAACGCGGTCTTCAGGCCGGCCTTGGCCAAGGCGGCTTCGTAGTTGCGCATCACTTCCAGCGTCGAGCGCTCGCGCGGCACCACATAGGCGATGCGGGTGACCTTTCCTTCGAGCTGGAACGATTTTTCGAAGCTGGCGCGCCGCTCCTTGCTGTCATAAATGCGCTTGCCGGCCGGGAGCATCGCTTCGTCGAATTCCTTGACGTCGTACCCCACCAGCTTCGCCCCTTCGAAGCGCGACAGCAAAGGGTGGTCCTTCGCTCCCTTCACCGTGTCCGCCGCCGGCATCTTGCCGTAGGCGAGCGATGCCGATCCCAAGCACAACACCAGTCCAGCCAGTCGAAGCCCGCGCATGTTCACTCCCCTGAAATAGTAAATAAATAAGAGATTCTATGGACGAGCTGCCGCCCCGGCAACGCCTAGTTACTATGCATAAAGCAATCGTGCGCGCCGTGCGTAAGGCGAAAAAAAACGCCGCACGAGGCGGCGTTTCCTGAAGCAGGTAAAGCTTATGCGCGTTCGCCGACCCAGCCGGCCACGCCCGCCAAAGCCTGCGGCAGGCCTGCCGGATCGGTACCGCCGGCCTGCGCCATGTCCGGACGGCCGCCGCCCTTGCCGCCCACCTGCTGGGCGACGAAGTTGACCAGCTCGCCGGCCTTCACTTTGCCGGTTGCGTCCTTGGTCACGCCCGCGATCAGGCTGACCTTGCCGTCGGCCACGGACGCCAGCACGATGGCCGCGGTCTTCAGCTTGTCCTTCAGCTTGTCCATCGCTTCGCGCAGGGTGGCGACGTCGGCGCCTTCCATGGTTGCGGCCAGCACCTTGATGCCGTTCACGTCGACCGCCTTGTTGACCAGCTCGTCGCCCTGGCCGGCGGCCAGTTTCGACTTCAGCGCCGACACTTCCTTCTCCAGCACCTTGACCTGGTCCTGGACCTGGGCGATGCGCGACGGCAGTTCGTCCGGACCGGTCTTCAAAGCCGAGGCGGCGGCGAGCAGCCTGGCGTTGGTTTGTTGCACCCAGGCCAGGGCGCCTTCGCCCGTCACCGCTTCCACGCGGCGGATGCCGGCGGCGACGCCGCCTTCCGACACGATCTTGAACAGGCCGATGTCGCCNNATGTCGCCGGTGCGGGTCACGTGGACGCCGCCGCACAGCTCTTTCGACGAGCCGATGTCGAGCACGCGCACCTGGTCGCCGTACTTCTCGCCGAAGAGGGCCATGGCGCCATGCTTGACGGCGTCGTCGAAGCTCATGTGCTGCGCCTGGGTCGGATGATTTTCCAGGATCTCGCGGTTGACGATCTGCTCGACCTGGGCGATCTGCTCAGGGGTCATCGGCGCGTTGTGGCTGAAGTCGAAGCGGGTCTTGTCCGGATCGACCAGCGAGCCCTTCTGCTGCACGTGCGAACCCAGCACTTCGCGCAGGGCCTTGTGCATCAGGTGGGTGGCCGAGTGGTTGCGGATGGTGCGCGCGCGCTTGGCCTGGTCGACCTGGGCGTCCACGGTGTCGCCGACCCTCAAGGCGCCGCTACGCAGCACGCCGTGGTGGCCGAACACCTCGGCCTGGATCTTCAGGGTGTCCTCGACCTCGAACTGGCCGGCAGCGGAGGCGATGACGCCATGGTCACCGACCTGGCCGCCCGATTCGGCGTAGAACGGGGTGGTGTCGAGCACCACGATGCCTTCCTGGCCTTCCTTCAGCTCCTGCACCGACACGCCTTCGCTGTACAGCGCCAGCACGTGGGTGTTGTGGACCAGCGACTCGTAGCCGACGAACTTGGTCTTGTCGCCCGCGTACTCGACCTTGGCGGCCATCTTGAACTTGCCGGCGGCGCGCGCGGTCTTCTTCTGCTGCTCCATCGCCTCGGCGAAGCCGGCTTCGTCCAGCGTCACGCCACGCTCACGGCAGATGTCGGCGGTCAGGTCCAGCGGGAAGCCGTAGGTGTCGTACAGGGTGAAGGCGGTGGCGCCGTCCAGGTTCTTGGGATCCTTGGCCAGCTGGGCTTCCAGGATCTTCATGCCGTTTTCCAGGGTCTCGCCGAAACGCTCTTCCTCGGCCTTCAGCACCTGCGCGACGCGCTCTTTGGCTTCGCGCAGTTCCGGATAGGCTTCGCCCATCTCGATGTCCAGGTCTGCCACCAGCTTGTAGAAGAAAGGCTTGGTCTGGCCCAGCTTGTGGCCGTGGCGCAGCGCGCGGCGGATGATGCGGCGCAGGACGTAACCGTGGCCTTCGCTGCTCGGGATGATGCCATCGACGATCAGGAAGGAAGCGGCGCGGATGTGGTCGGCGATGACTTTCAGCGAGTTGTTTTCCAGGTCGGTCGCGCCGGTTTCGCGGGCGGCCGCGCGGATCAGATTCTGGAACAGGTCGATCTCGTAGTTCGAGTGCACGTGCTGCAGCACGGCGGCCAGGCGCTCCATGCCCATGCCGGTGTCGATCGACGGCTTCGGCAGCGGGGTCAGCACGCCGGCTTCGTCGCGGTTGAACTGCATGAACACCAGGTTCCAGATCTCGATGAAGCGGTCGCCGTCTTCTTCCGGCGAGCCCGGAGGACCGCCCCAGATGTCGGCGCCGTGGTCGTAGAACACTTCGGTGCACGGACCGCAAGGGCCGGTGTCGGCCATCTGCCAGAAGTTGTCCGAGGCGTAGCGCGCGCCCTTGTTGTCGCCGATGCGGATGATGCGCTCTTTCGGCACGCCGATCTCGTTGGCCCAGATGTCGTAGGCTTCGTCGTCCTCGAAGTAGACGGTGACGGTCAGCTTCTCGGCCGGCAGCATGTAAACTTTTGTCAGCAGCTCCCAACAAAAGTTGATCGCGTCGCGCTTGAAGTAGTCGCCGAAGCTGAAGTTACCCAGCATTTCGAAGAAGGTGTGGTGACGCGCGNNCAGGTCGTTGTGCTTGCCGCCGGCGCGCACGCAGCGCTGCACGGTGGTGGCGCGCTTGTACGGGCGTGTGTCCAGGCCGAGGAAGACGTCCTTGAACTGCACCATTCCGCTGTTGGTCAACAACATGGTCGGATCGTTGCCCGGCACGAGCGGGCTGGACCGTACGATCGTATGGCCCTTGGACTCAAAGAACTTGAGGAACTTTTCGCGAATTTCGGAGGATTTCATGTTGTGGGGTGCGGAAAGAGAGCAGTACGGTATATAAAGCAACGATTATATCAGTCACTGGTGACTTATTAACGCGCCGTGCGAGCGGCCCCGTTAGCGGGTTTTGTCACCGGTAGTCCGCGGCGCCTCCCGTAGGGT
>DOUW01000319.1:0-283 GCA_003520365.1 Massilia sp. | reverse complement strand
CTCAAGAGCCCACCCTACGAAAAATCCGGCCCGATCAGGTCGATCCGGTCGGTGCAGAACGCCTCCACGCCCCATCCCAGCAGCTCCCTGGCCCGCGCCGGCTCGTCGACCGTATAGCAGAACAACCCGAACCCGGCCGCCCGCACCGCCTGCGCCAGCCCGGGCGTCAGGTGCCGGTGATTGGCATGGATCGCCACCGCCTCCACCGCGTGGGCGCGGCGCTCCCAGTCCGGCGGCAGTTCGCTCATCAGGAGCGCGCGCGGGACTAGCGGCGCCACCTCGC
>DOUW01000418.1 GCA_003520365.1 Massilia sp. | reverse complement strand
CCGGCTTGCCGCTGGAGGCGGTGTAGTCGCGCGGCGGCGCCACGAAAGCGACTTTCGGCGTGTGCTGGCGCCCTGCGGCCTCGCCGACGTCCTTGATCAGACCCATGCGCACGGCGCCGCAGGCGCGGATGGTCTCGAACATCACCAGCGCGCGCTCGTCGCCGTTGATGGCTTCCTGCAGCTCGGTGCCGGTATAGCCGATGTCGGCGGCATTGACAAAGATGGTCGGGATGCCGGCGTTGATCATGGTCGCCTTCAGGGTGCCCAGGCCCGGCACTTCCAGGTCGTCGACCAGGTTCCCGGTCGGGAACATCGAGCCGCCGGCGCCCTCCTCGTCGGCCGCCGGGTCCATGAATTCGAGCTGGACTTCGGCCGCCGGGAAGGTCACGCCGTCGAGTTCGAAGTCGCCGGTTTCCTGGACTTCGCCGTTCGTCATCGGAACGTGCGCGATGATGGTCTTGCCGATGTTGGCCTGCCAGATGCGCACCGTCGCCATGCCGTCACGCGGCAGGCGCGCGGGGTCGACCAGGCCGCTTGAAATGGCAAAGGAGCCGACCGCCGAGGACAGGTTGCCGCAATTGCCGCTCCAGTCCACGAAAGGCTTGTCGATCGAGACCTGGCCGAACAGGTAGTCGACGTCGTGGCCGTCGCGCGTGCTTTTCGACACGATCACGGTCTTGCTGGTGCTCGACGTGGCGCCGCCCATGCCGTCGATCTGCTTGCCGTAGGGGTCGGGGCTGCCGATCACGCGCAGCAGCAGCTTGTCGCGGGCCGGGCCGGGTTGACGGGCGGGTTCCGGCAGGTCCTGCAGGCGGAAGAAGACGCCCTTGCTGGTACCGCCACGCATGTAGGTGGCGGGAATTTTGATTTGGGGTTGGTGTGCCATGTGTCGTTGATTCCGTTTGATGGTGCGGGCGACATGTCGCCGTACGTGGCCCGATGTTGGGTGCGTAACGCGTGGGCACGGGGCGCCCACCCTACGTTTGCGGATGTTGTAGGGTGGGCGCCCCCGGTGCCCACCATTACGCGTCCAGAGCTTACGCCGCGACCTTCGAGGAGGCCAGGAAGTCCTGCGCGAAGCGTTGCAGCACGCCGCCGGCTTCGTAGATCGACACCTCTTCGGCCGTGTCGAGGCGGCAGGTGACCGGCACCTCGACGCGCTCGCCGTTCTTGCGGTGGATGACCAGGGTGAGCGTCGCGCGCGGGGTGCGCTCGCCGACCACGTCGAAGGTCTCGGTGCCGTCGATCCCCAGGCTCAGGCGGTTGGTGCCCGTCTGGAACTCCAGCGGCAGCACGCCCATGCCGACCAGGTTGGTGCGGTGGATGCGTTCGAAGCCTTCGGCCACGATCGCTTCCACGCCTGCCAGGCGCACGCCCTTGGCCGCCCAGTCACGCGAAGAACCCTGGCCGTAGTCGGCGCCGGCGATCACGATCAGCGGCTGCTTGCGCTCCATGTAGGTCTCGATCGCTTCCCACATGCGGGTCACCTGCCCTTCCGGCTCGATCCGCGCGAGGGAACCTGCACGCACGCTACCGTCTGGATTGCGCACCATCTCGTTCTTCAGCGTCGGGTTCGCGAAGGTCGCGCGCTGGGCCGTCAGGTGGTCGCCGCGGTGGGTCGCATACGAGTTGAAGTCCTCTTCCGGCAGGCCCATCTTGAACAGGTATTCGCCGGCGGCCGAGTCCATCATGATCGCGTTCGACGGCGACAGGTGGTCGGTCGTGATGTTGTCGCCCAGGACCGCCAGCGGCCGCATGCCCGACAGCGTACGCGCACCGGCCAGCGCGCCTTCCCAGTAGGGCGGACGGCGGATGTAGGTGCTCTGGGGACGCCAGTCGTACAGCGGGCTGACGGCCTCGCCATCGTCGGCCACGCGCGCGAACATCGGCGTGTAGACCTTGCGGAACTGCTCGGGTTTCACGCTCTGCTCGATGACGGCGTCGATTTCCTCGTCGCTCGGCCAGATGTCGGCCAAGGTCACCGGCTTGCCTTGCGCGTCCGTGCCCAGCACATCCTTCTCGATGTCGAAGCGGATGGTGCCGGCAATCGCATAGGCGATCACCAGCGGCGGCGACGCCAGGAAGGCCTGCTTCGCGTAGGGGTGGATGCGGCCGTCGAAGTTGCGGTTGCCCGAGAGGACGGCGGTCGCGTACAGGTCGCGCTCGACGATCTCTTTCTGGATGACGGGATCGAGCGCGCCGCTCATGCCGTTGCAGGTGGTGCAGGCAAAGGCGACCACGCCGAAGCCCAGCTTTTCCAGTTCCGGCAGCAGGCCCGCTTCTTCCAGGTAGAGCGAGACCGCTTTCGAGCCTGGCGCCAGCGAGGACTTGACCCAGGGTTTGCGCAGCAGGCCGGCCTTGTTGGCGTTACGCGCCAGCAGGCCGGCGGCGACCATGTTGCGCGGGTTGTTCGTGTTGGTGCAGCTGGTGATGGCGGCGATGATGACGGCGCCATCCGGCATCAGGCCGGGTTCGTTCTCGACCGTGCCGGCGATGCCGCGCGCGGCCAGTTCCGAGGTCGGCACGCGCTTGTGCGGGTTCGACGGTCCCGCGATGTTGCGCACGACGGTCGACAAATCGAAGCGCAGCACGCGCTCGTACTCGGCGGTCGTCAAGGCGTCGGCCCAGAGGCCGGTTTCCTTGGCGTAGAGCTCGACCAGTTTGACGGTCTCGTCTTCGCGGCCGGTGAGCTTCAGGTACTTGATGGTCTGCTCGTCGATGTAGAACATCGCGGCCGTCGCCCCGAATTCCGGCGCCATGTTCGAGATGGTCGCACGGTCGCCCAGGGTCAGCTTGGCCGCGCCCTCGCCGTAGAACTCGAGGTAGGTCGAGACCACCTTCTCTTTACGCAGGAACTCGGTCAGCGCCAGCACCACGTCGGTGGCGGTGATGCCCGGCTGCGGTTTGCCGGTGAGTTCGACGCCGACGATGTCCGGCAGGCGCATGTAGGACGCGCGGCCCAGCATGACGCTCTCCGCTTCCAGGCCGCCGACGCCGATGGCGATCACGCCCAGCGCGTCGACCATCGGGGTGTGCGAGTCGGTGCCGACCAGGGTGTCCGGGAAGGCGACGCCGTCCTTCACCTGGATCACGGGGCTCATGCGCTCCAGGTTGATCTGGTGCAGGATGCCGTTACCCGGCGGGATCACGTCGACGTTCTGGAAAGCCTTCTTGGTCCAGTTGATGAAGTCGAAGCGGTCCTCGTTGCGGCGGTCCTCGATGGCGCGGTTCTTGGCAAAGGCGTCCGGATCGAAACCGCCGCATTCGACGGCCAGCGAGTGGTCGACCACCAGCTGGGTCGGCACGACAGGATTGACCAGGGCCGGGTTGCCGCCCTCGAGGGCGATGGCGTCACGCAGGCCGGCCAGGTCAACCAGCGCGGTCTGGCCCAGGATGTCGTGGCAGACCACGCGCGCCGGGAACCAGGGGAAGTCGAGGTCGCGCTTGCGCTCGATGAGTTGCTTCAGCGATGGCACCAAAGCCATCGGCTCGCAGCGGCGCACCAGGTTCTCGGCCAGCACACGCGAGGTGTAGGGCAGCTTGTCCCAGGCGCCGGCTTCGATGCTGTCGACCGCTTCGCGCGCGTCGAAGTAATGCAGGTTGGTGCCGTGCAGGGGTTTGCGGTATGCGTTGTTCATGGTGATGCTCATTACTTTCGATCGGCGATCGGCACGAACTGCAGGTCTTCCGGACCGACATAGTTCGCGCTCGGGCGGATGATCTTGTTGTCGATGCGCTGCTCGATGATGTGCGCGGCCCAGCCCGAGGTGCGCGAAATCACGAACAGCGGGGTGAACATGGCGGTCGGCACGCCCATCATGTGGTACGACACGGCCGAGAACCAGTCCAGGTTCGGGAACATCTTCTTGACTTCCCACATGACCGATTCCAGGCGCTCGGCGATGTCGAACATCTTCATCGAACCGGCGGACTGCGACAGCGAGCGCGCGACTTCCTTGATGACGACGTTGCGCGGGTCCGAGATGGTGTAGACCGGGTGGCCGAAGCCGATCACGACTTCCTTGTTGGCCACGCGGTTGCGGATGTCGGCCTCGGCTTCGTCGGCGTTCTCGTAGCGCTTCTGGATGTCGAGTGCGACTTCGTTGGCGCCGCCGTGCTTCGGTCCGCGCAGCGCGCCGATCGCGCCGGTGATGGCCGAGTGCATGTCGGAGCCGGTGCCGGCGATCACGCGCGCGGTGAAGGTCGAGGCGTTGAATTCGTGTTCGGCGTAGAGGATGAGCGAGGTGTGCATCGCGCGGACCCACTCTTCCGGCGGCTTGGTGCCGTGCAGCAGGTGCAGGAAGTGGCCGCCGATCGAATCGTCGTCGGTCTCGGTCTCGATGCGCTTGCCGTTGTGGCTGTAGTGGTACCAGTACAGCAGCATCGAGCCGAAGGATGCCATCAGGCGGTCGGCGATGTCGCGCGCGCCGGCGATGTTGTGGTCGTCCTTTTCCGGCAGCGCGCAGCCCAGGGCCGAGACGCCGGTGCGCATCACGTCCATCGGGTGGCTGCCGGCCGGCAGCGCTTCCAGCGCCAGCTTGACCGCCTGCGGCAGGCCGCGCAGCATCTTGAGCTTGGCTTTATAGCCCTTCAGTTCGGCGCCGGTCGGCAGCTTGCCGTGCACCAGCAGGTAGGCGATCTCTTCGAATTCGCAGGAGTTGGCCACGTCCAGGATGTCGTAGCCGCGGTAGTGCAAATCGTTGCCCGACTTGCCGACCGAGCACAGCGCGGTGTTACCGGCGGCAACGCCCGACAGGGCCACGGATTTCTTTGGCTTGAAAGTTGGATTTTGTTCGCTCATGTTGGTCTCCTGTTCAGTGTCCGATTATTTCTTTTGCGCTGCAAACAGCGCGTCCAGTTTCTGCTCGAAATCGTGGTAATTGATGCGCTCGTAGAGTTCGGCGCGGGTCTGCATGGTGTCGACCACGGCCTGCTGGCTGCCGTCGCGGCGGATCGCCGTGTAAACGTTCTCGGCTGCCTTGTTCATGGCGCGGAAGGCCGACAGCGGGTACAGCACGAGGCCGACGTCGGCGGTCTTCAGTTCGTCGACCGTGAACAGCGGGGTCGAGCCGAACTCGGTGATGTTGGCCAGGATCGGCACGCCGACGGCTTTCGCGAACTGCGAGTACATGGCCAGGTCGGTCATCGCTTCCGGGAAGATCATGTCGGCGCCGGCTTCGACGCAGGCCACCGCGCGCTCGATGGCGGCATCGATGCCCTCCACGGCCAGCGCATCGGTACGCGCCATGATCACGAAGTTCTCGTCGGTGCGGGCGTCCACCGCCGCCTTGATGCGATCGACCATTTCCTGCTTGGAGACGATTTCCTTGCCCGGACGGTGGCCGCAGCGCTTGGCGCCGACCTGGTCTTCGATGTGGATCGCGGCTGCGCCGAACTTGATCATCGACTTCACGGTGCGGGCGACGTTGAAGGCCGAGGAACCGAAGCCGGTGTCGACGTCGACCAGCAGCGGCAGGTCGCACACGTCGGTGATGCGGCGCACGTCGGTCAGCACGTCGTCCAGGTTCGAGATGCCCAGGTCCGGCAGGCCCAGCGAGCCGGCGGCGACGCCGCCACCCGACAGGTAGATGGCCTTGAAGCCGGCGCGCTTGGCCAGCAGGGCGTGGTTGGCATTGATGGCGCCGACGACCTGCAGCGGCGATTCTTCCTGGACGGCGCGACGGAACAGCGCGCCTGGCGATTGGATCATGGTGTCTCCTGGGTGGTTCACAAATGAATGCATTTTCCTTTGCAAGGAGCGTGCCAGCGTTGCCGGCACAGCTTGGGCTCCCTGAAAGCCTGATAGTTCAGGCGTTTAGCGTCAAGCAGCCTGCTGCATCAAGCGCTGCGATGTTGCAGCAGCGTTTCATCGTGAAACATCTGAAACACCAATGCATTACAATTGCAACATGCGCCCCCTCTCCCCTCTTCCGCACGAAGCCGACAAGCCGGTGATCTGGACCGTCTCGGTATCGCGCCTGTCCGACCTGTTCCGCGACATCACCCTCGAGTACGACCACCTGGCCACGATCGAACCGATCCACCTGGGCTTCGACGAGGCCGCGCGCCACATCCGCGAACGGATGGCCAGCGAACGCTGCGACGTGGTGATTGCCGCCGGCTCGAACGGCGCCTACCTCAAGGGCCGGGTCTCGGCGCCAGTGGTGGTGGCCAAAGCCAGCGGCTTCGACGTGATGCAGGCGCTGGCGCGGGCGCGCAAGGNNGGGGGGGGGGCGCGCAGGCCCCCCAGCCGTATCGGCGTGATCAGCTACCAGCAGCCCCTGCCCGAGCTGGCCGACTTCAGCGCGACCTTCGGCATCCGCATCGCCCAGCGCACCTATGTGACGCGCGAAGACGCGCGCGCGGCGATCAAGGAAATGAAGGCGGACGGCATCGAAGTCATCGTCGGCGCCGGCCTGATCGCCGACCTGGCCGAGGAAGCGGGCCTGGGCAGCGTGTTCCTGTACTCGGCCGCCTCGATCCGCCAGGCCTTCGACGATGCGCTGGAAGTGGCGCGCCTGACCCAGCTGGAAGCGAACCGCATCCGGCGCGGGCCGGCCAGCGAACCGCGC
>DOUW01000417.1 GCA_003520365.1 Massilia sp. | reverse complement strand
AACCACGCCCCGCGCCGGCACCCACCGCCGCGCTGTCCACGCGGCGATCCGCAGGTCCTCAATGCCGGGTCGACCGATCCGGCTCCGACGGCGTCGAGATCTCGTCCAGCGTCCGGTCGATCTGGGCCGAATGCTTGGTCGCCATGTCCCCCAGCGAGACGATGCCGACGACCTCCTGCGAGTCCTCGTCGATCACCGGCACGCGGCGGATCTGCACGTCGCCCATCTGTCCCAGCACCTCGTCGACCGTCTGGCGCGTGGTGCAGGTGCGCACGTCGGTGCTCATCACGTCGCCGACGCGGGTGGAGCCGGGCGCCTGGCCGGCGGCGACCGACCGCACCGTGATGTCGCGGTCGGTGATCATGCCGACCAGCTTGCCGCCGTCGAGCACGGGAATCGCGCCCACGTTCAGCTCGTCCATCATCTGCGCGGCGCGCTGCACCGTTTCCTGCGGCGAAATGGTTTCTACGTCGCGCGTCATCACATCCTGGATCGTTTGCATGGGTACACTCCTTGTCGAGGTGGGCGGAAGGTCCGCGGGAGGCATGGATCATGCCGCGAATCGCGCAAGGGGCACGCCAGATTGAAGCGCGGAATCGTCCCCGCTGCGTCCCCGCTGCGCGGCCGCGCGCCATCCTTGCCTGCGCTACAATCCGCTTCTTCTTGCCGCCGCCACGCCATGACCGATACGACCATCCCCGCCGCCATCCTCGCTGCCCTGGACCTCGCCGACCCCTCCTGGCGGCCGCACCTGCTGCGCGGCCTGGAAGCGGTCGCGCGCGCCAATCCCGGCTACCTGCCGGCGCTGGCGGTCGACACCTATCTGCCGACCGAAAACCGCCTGTTCGCGGCCTTCGCCCAGCCGCTCGATCGGGTGCGCTACGTGCTGGTGGGCGAGGGACCTTACCCGCGCGCCGAGAGCGCGACCGGGGTCTGCTTCATGGATGGCGCCGTGGGCGAGCTGTGGAGCGACAGCGGCCTGTCGAAGCCGGTCAACCGCGCCACTTCGCTGCGCAACTTCATGAAGATGCTGCTGGTGGCGGACGGGCAGTTGCAGGTCGATGCAACAGGCGGGGCGGCGATGGCGCCGGTGGCCGCCGCGGCGCTCGCGAACGGGGCGATCGGCACGCTGGCCGAGCTGCAGCGGAACCTGGAAGGCGAGGGTTTCCTGCTGCTGAATGCGTCGCTGGTGTTCCGTTCGCATGTCAAGCCGGTAATCGATGCGCGGGCCTGGCTGCCTTTCCTACGGGTCGTGCTGGCGGTGCTGTCCGAGCGGCCAGTGCCGCCGACGCTGGTGCTGTGGGGAAAGATCGCGGAGGAGTTGCGCAAGTTGCCGGAGACGGCGAAGTTTCCGCAGGCGGTGGCGGAGCATCCTTATAACCTGAGCTTCATCGGGCACCAGGGGATGCAGGAACTGTTCGGGCCGATGCAGTTGTTGCGCAAGCGGTGAATGAGGGAGTCGGCGCGGTTTCGCATGGCAGGCGGCGCGTATCGCCGCGTGGGCAGCGCATGCAATGCGCATAGTCGCCGGATTCCGGTGGAGCTGCCCACCCTACGGGTATCGGACAGGCGTAGGGTGGGCGGCTTCGCCGCCCACGCGTCGAACGTTGCTGCATGCTCCGCAACACAGGTTCCTGCACCGACGGACAACACCCTGAAACCGCCCGGGCGGTTTTGGGGGCTTCCAAGACAAGCCCCCCGGAATTTGCTATACTTGACTAAATCGTTCAACTAATCCGGTTTTTATCCGCTGCCATCCACAAGATGCTGTGGAAGCTGTAATTAGTGAACAAGAGCAATATTTTAACATTAACCGGGGTTGTGATGCGTCTGACCACCAAAGGCCGTTTTGCTGTTACTGCGATGATCGATCTTGCCATGCGTCAAGGCAATGGTCCCGTCACGCTGTCGGGCATCAGCCAGCGCCAGGCCATTTCGCTGTCCTACCTGGAGCAGCTGTTCGGCAAGCTGCGCCGTCACGAGATCGTCGAGTCGATCCGCGGCCCGGGTGGCGGTTACAGCCTGGCTCGCCCGGCCGAAAAAGTGACGGTGGCCGACATCATCATCGCGGTCGACGAGCCGCTCGATGCGACCCAGTGCGGCGGCAAGGAAAACTGCCACGGCGCCGACGCCGCCAGCGGCACCCGTTGCATGACCCATGAGCTGTGGACCACGCTCAACGCCAAGATGGTCGACTACCTGGACTCGGTTTCCCTGCAAGACCTGGTCGACCAGCAAAAGCAGAAAGAACAAAACGTCGTGGTGGTGCACCGCACCGCCGCTGCCACCGTTGGACAAAACTGAAGCAAAGCAAACTGGAGTGAACTGATGAACGCGCCTTTGGACAAAAAAATCGAGCAGAGCTTCGTGACTGCGCCGCATTTCCCGATCTACATGGATTACTCGGCAACCACGCCGATCGATCCTCGCGTCGCCGACAAGATGATTCCCTACCTGCGCGAGCAGTTCGGCAATCCGGCTTCGCGCAGCCACATGTACGGCTGGAGCGCGGAAGCGGCGGTCGAGGAAGCGCGCGCCCACGTGGCGGCCCTGGTCGGCGCCGATCCGCGCGAGATCATCTGGACCTCCGGCGCGACCGAGTCGAACAACCTGGCCCTGAAGGGTGCCGCCAACTTCTACAAGACGAAGGGCAAGCACATCATCACCGTCAAGACCGAGCACAAGGCGGTGCTGGACACCGTGCGCGAACTCGAGCGCCAGGGTTTCGAAGCAACCTACCTGGAGCCGCAGGACAATGGCCTGATCACCATCGCCCAGCTGGAAGCGGCGATCCGTCCGGACACCATCCTGGTCTCGGTGATGCTGGTGAATAACGAGATCGGCGTGATCCAGCCGATCGACGCGATCGGCGAACTGTGCCGCTCGAAGGGCATCATCTTCCACTGCGACGCCGCGCAGGCGACCGGCAAGGTCCAGATCGACCTGGAAAAGACCAAGTGCGACCTGATGACCTTCACCGCGCACAAGACCTATGGCCCGAAAGGCGTCGGCGCCCTGTACGTGCGCCGCAAGCCGCGCGTGCGCCTGGAAGCGCAGATGCACGGTGGCGGCCACGAGCGCGGCCTGCGTTCGGGCACGCTGCCGACCCACCAGATCGTCGGCATGGGCGAAGCTTTCCGCATCGCCAAGGAAGAGATGGACAGCGAGCTCGAGCGCGTGAAGGCGCTGCGCGACCGCCTGGCGAAGGGCCTGATGGAAATCGAAGAGGTCTACGTCAACGGCGACATGGAACACCGCGTGCCGCACAACCTGAACGTCTCGTTCAACTACGTCGAGGGCGAGTCGCTGATCATGGCGATCAAGGACATCGCCGTGTCCTCGGGTTCGGCCTGCACCTCGGCCTCGCTGGAGCCGTCCTACGTGCTGCGCGCCCTGGGCCGCAGCGACGAACTGGCGCACAGCTCGATCCGCTTCACCATCGGCCGCTTCACGACCGAGGAAGACATCGATTTCGCGGTCAACCTGCTGAAGTCGAAGGTCGGCAAACTGCGCGAACTGTCGCCGCTGTGGGACATGTTCAAGGAAGGCATTGATCTCAATTCGATCCAGTGGGCAGCCCACTAATTACTTAAGAGAATTCTAGGAGCACTACCATGGCATATTCGGACAAAGTACTGGACCACTACGAAAACCCGCGCAACGTCGGCGCCTTCGGCAAGGACGACGAATCGGTCGGCACCGGCATGGTCGGCGCCCCGGCCTGCGGCGACGTGATGAAGCTGCAGATCAAGGTCAACGAGCAGGGCCTGATCGAGGACGCGAAGTTCAAGACCTACGGCTGCGGCTCGGCGATCGCCTCGAGCTCGCTGGTGACCGAGTGGGTCAAGGGCAAGACCCTGGACCAGGCGCTGGCGATCAAGAACACCCAGATCGCGGAAGAACTGGCGCTGCCGCCGGTGAAGATCCACTGCTCGATCCTGGCCGAAGACGCGATCAAGGCCGCCGTCGCGGACTACAAGACCAAGCACCCGAGCGCGTAAGACGAAACCAAGCTGGAGGAACCACATGGCAATCACACTCACCGAAAAAGCTGCGAAGCACGTGAACCGCTACCTCGAGCGCCGGGGCAAGGGGATCGGCCTGCGCTTCGGTGTGCGCACGACCGGCTGCTCCGGCCTGGCCTACAAGCTCGAGTACGTCGACGAAGTGGCGGACGAAGATAACGTCTTCGAGTCGCACGGCGTGAAGGTCTTCGTCGACCCGAAGAGCCTGCCCTACATCGACGGCACCGAGCTCGATTTCGCCCGCGAGGGCCTGAACGAAGGCTTCCGCTTCAACAACCCGAACGTCAAGGACAATTGCGGTTGCGGCGAGAGCTTCCGGATCTGATAGGCATGCAGAACCATTTCGAGCTGTTCGGGCTGCCGGCCCGGTTTGAGGTCGACATGGCCGCCCTGGATACGGCCTACCGCGAGGTCCAGGGCCGCGTGCATCCGGACCGCTTCGTGAACGCCACCGATGCCGAGAAACGCGTCGCGATGCAGTGGGCGACCCGCGCCAACGAGGCCTACCAGACGTTGAGGAACCCGCAGAAGCGCGCGCAGTACCTGTGCGAACTGAACGGCGTCGACCTGCAGACCGAGTCGAACACGGCGATGCCGATGGCCTTCCTGATGCAGCAGATGGAATGGCGCGAGGCGCTGGGCGATGCCCGCGCCGCCAAGGACGCTGAGGCGCTGGACGAACTCGACGCCCAGGTGCGCGGCGAACGCAAGACCATGCTGGCCCAGGTCGGCAAGGAGCTCGACGCGGGGAACTACCAGAAGGCGGCCGAAGGCGTGCGCGCGCTGATGTTCCTCGATAAATTCGGCGACGAGGTACAGTACGCGTTCGAGGCGCTGGAGAGCTGATCGGTGGGCGGCCATGTGCCGCCCATGCGCACCATGGAGCTGCTTTTCGTAGGGTGGGCTCTCGAGCCCACGCGGTACGTCCTCCGATCTGCGATAGCGCCTGAACATGTCGCCAATCTCTCCCGGCTGCTGGTTTCGTGCGATGGTCCGTTTGCTCGACATGTGAGACAGCGTGGGCTCGAGAGCCCACCCTACGAAAACCGAACGTCCCCGTCCAGGTCAAGTCCCCAAGAACAACAACCAGGTAACACACAATGGCACTTTTGCAGATTTCCGAACCCGGCATGTCGACCGCACCGCACCAGCACCGGCTGGCGGTGGGCATCGACCTGGGCACCACCAACTCGCTCGTGGCGACCGTGCGTAGCGGCAGCCCCGAAGTGCTCAGCGACGAAGAGGGCCGCGCGCTGCTGCCGTCCATCGTGCGTTACCTCCCGAACGGCCATGCCCACATCGGCCACAAGGCGCGCGCCCACCAGACCACCGACCCGAAGAACACCGTGGTCTCGGTCAAGCGCTTCATGGGCCGCGGCCTGAAAGACATCGCCCACGCCGAGAACCTGCCGTACGATTTCGTGGACGCTCCGGGCATGGTCCAGATCAACACCGTCGCCGGCGTGAAAAGCCCGGTCGAGACCTCGGCCCAGATCCTGGCCACGCTGCGCCAGCGCGCCGAAGACTCGCTCGGCGACGAGCTGGTCGGCGCCGTCATCACCGTGCCCGCCTACTTCGACGACGCCCAGCGCCAGGCGACCAAGGACGCGGCCCAGCTGGCCGGCCTGAACGTGCTGCGCCTGCTGTCCGAACCGACCGCGGCCGCGATCGCCTACGGGCTCGATCACGCCAAGGAAGGCGTCTACGCGGTCTACGACCTGGGCGGCGGCACCTTCGACATCTCGATCCTGAAGCTGTCCAAGGGCGTCTTCGAAGTGCTGGCCACCGGCGGCGACTCGGCCCTGGGTGGCGACGACTTCGACCACCGCCTGTTCTGCTGGATCAACGAGCAGGCCAAGCTGGCGCCGCTGTCCGACGAAGACACCGCAACGCTGATGGTCAAGGCGCGCCAGGCCAAGGAACTGCTGTCGACCAACGACGAGACCACGATCGACGCCATCCTGAACTCGGGCGAGATCGTGCACGTGACGATCACCGCCGCCACCTTCGCCGAGATCACCAAGCACCTGGTCGCGAAGACCATGAACGCGATCCGCAAGGCCATGCGCGACGCCAACGTCAGCGTCGAGGACGTCGACGGCGTGGTGATGGTCGGCGGCGCGACCCGCATGCCGAGCGTGCGCCGCGCGGTCGGGGACTTCTTCCACACCATTCCGCACGCGAACATCGACCCGGACAAGGTGGTGGCCCTGGGCGCCGCCATCCAGGCCAACCTGTTGGCCGGCAACCGCGCCGAAGGCGACGACTGGCTGCTACTCGACGTGACCCCGCTGTCGCTGGGCATCGAGACCATGGGCGGCCTGGTCGAGAAGATCATCCCGCGCAACTCGACCATCCCTTGCGCCCGCGCCCAGGAATTCACCACCTTCAAGGACGGTCAAACGGCCCTGGCGGTGCACGTGGTGCAGGGCGAGCGCGAGCTGGTGTCGGATTGCCGTTCGCTGGCGCGCTTCGAGCGGCGCGGCATCCCGCCGATGGCGGCCGGCGCCGCGCGGATTCGCGTCACCTACCAGGTCGATGCCGATGGCCTGCTGTCGGTCTCGGCGCGCGAGACGCGCTCGGGCGTGGAAGCCTCGATCACGGTGAAACCGTCCTACGGCCTGGGCGACGACGAGGTCGCGCGCATGCTGCAGGATTCGTACAGCTCGGCCCAGGTCGACATGCAGATGCGCGCGCTGCGCGAAGAACAGGTCGAGGCCGAACGCATCCTGCTGGCCACGCAGTCGGCGCTCGATACCGATGCCGAACTGCTGGGCGCGGACGAACAGGCAGCGGTGGCGAAGCTGGTGCAGGGCGTGCGCGACGCGATCGCGCAGTCGAACGACGCCGCGCTCGAGCCGGGCGCGCGCCAGAACGCGCTGCACGACGCGGTGCAGGCACTGGCCCACGGCACCGAGGAATTCGCCGCGCGCCGCATGGACAAGAGCGTGCGCAGCGCTCTGGCCGGCAAGTCGCTGGACGAGGTGTAAGCACCGCGCGAACGTGTGGGATGGATGGGCGGCCGACCGTAGGGGGGGCACCCCGTGCCCACGCGGACGCATGAGCCGCGTTGACGCTTTTCGAGCCGCCAACTCTGCGCAGCGTGAGCGTATGAAAGGGAGTTGCGTTAGCGCGTCGTTCCGCGTGGGCACGGAGTGCCCACCCTACGGAAGCGTCCACGGCTCCTCCCTAGAACAGTATAAACAATTTACGAGGTAACCCAAGTGCCACAAATCGTCATCCTGCCCCACCCGACGTTCTGCCCCGACGGCGCCGTCCTGGAAGCCCCGGCCGGCAAGTCCGTCTGCGACGTGCTGCTCGAGAACGACATCGAGATCGAACACGCCTGCGACCGCGTCTGCGCCTGCACCACCTGCCACGTGATCGTGCGCGAAGGCTTCGACTCGCTGAACGAGCCGGAAGAAAAAGAAGAAGACATGCTCGACAAGGCCTGGGGGCTGGAGCCGAACTCGCGCCTGTCCTGCCAGGCGATCATCGCCGAGGAAGACCTGGTCGTCGAGATCCCGAAGTACACCATCAACCACGCGGCTGAAAAAAGCCACTGACAGGATCCGTCATGAAGTGGACTGACGTATTGGCGATCGCCGAAGCACTCTACGAAAAGTACCCGGACGTCGACCCGACGACCGTGCGTTTCGTCGACCTGCACAACTGGGTCGTCGGCCTCGACGGCTTCGACGACGACCGCACCCGCGGCGGCGAGCGCGTACTGGAAGCCATTCAGGCGGCATGGATCGATGAAGCACGCTAAGCACACCAACACCAAGGCTCCGGTCGCGCAGGAACTGCCGCCGGAGGTTCGTCCAGGCCAGTCGATCGAGCTGCTCAAGGAACTGCACATCCTCACGCGCGACGGCAAGCTGAACCAGGATAGCCGCCGCAAGCTGAAGCAGGTCTACCACCTGTACAACTTCATCGAGCCGCTGCTGAACGATGTACGCGCGGAGAAGAACGGCGTCTCGCTGGTCGACCACGGGGCGGGCAAGTCCTACCTCGGCTTCATCCTGTACGACTTGTTCTTCAAATCGCTGGACGACGCCTCGCACATCTACGGCATCGAGACGCGCGAAGAACTGGTCGCCAAGTCGACCGAACTGGCGGCGCGCCTGGGCTTCGCGAACATGTCCTTCCTGCCGCTGTCCGTGGCCGAGTCGACCACCTCGAGCAAGCTGCCGCCGACTGTCGACATCGTCACCGCGCTCCACGCCTGCAACACCGCGACCGACGACGCCATCGATTTCGCGCTGAAGAAAAAGGCCAAGCACATGGTGCTGGTGCCGTGCTGCCAGGCGGAAGTCGCATCGGTGCTGCGCAAGAACAAGGGCCGCGACCTGAAAAGCCCGCTCACCGAGATCTGGCGCCACCCGATCCACACCCGCGAATTCGGCAGCCAGGTAACGAATGTCTTGCGCTGCCTGCAGCTGGAAGCGCACGGCTACCAGGTGACCGTGACCGAACTGGTGGGCTGGGAGCACTCGATGAAGAACGAGCTGATCGTCGCCACCTACAAGAACCTGCCGCGCCGCCGCCCGTCCGAACGTTTGCAGGAAGTGCTGGCCACGCTCGGGCTCGAAGAGATGGGCCAGCGTTTCTATAGCTCGCAAGCGGAGTCCGCCGAGGCAGGTTCCGACGCCGTATCAACCCAAGACTGACACCCATGAGCGAACAACACTGGATCGACCTGCGCAGCGACACCGTCACCCAACCCTCGCAGGCCATGCGCGCGGCGATGGCCGCCGCGGAAGTCGGCGACGACGTCTATGGCGACGACCCGACCGTCAACCGCCTGCAGGACTACGCCGCCGATTTGTTCGGCTACGAAGCCGGCCTGTTCGCCCCCAGCGGCACGCAAACCAACCTGATCGCCCTGATGACCCACTGCGGCCGCGGCGACGAGTACCTGGTCGGCCAGGAAGCGCATACCTACAAGTACGAAGGCGGCGGCGCCGCGGTGCTGGGCTCGATCCAGCCGCAGCCGATCGCGAACCAGCCGGACGGCTCGATTCTGCTCTCCGACATCGAGGCCTACATCAAGCCCGACGACATGCACTTCGCGCGCACCCGCCTGCTGGCGCTGGAAAACACCATCGGCGGCCGCGTGCTGGGGCAGGACTACGTCGCGGCCGCCACCGCGCTGGCGCATGCGAAAGGCCTCGCCACCCACCTCGACGGCGCGCGCGTCTGCAACGCGGCCGTCAAGCAAGGCATCAGCCTGCGCGAGGTGGTGCAGGGCTTCGACACGGTGTCGGTCTGCCTGTCCAAGGGCCTGGGCGCGCCGGTTGGTTCGGTGCTGCTGGGGCCGAAGGCCTTTATCGAGCAGGGCAAGCGCTGGCGCAAGATGCTGGG
>DOUW01000416.1:1968-10348 GCA_003520365.1 Massilia sp. | reverse complement strand
GCGGTCCATGAAAGCCATGTCGCGCAACTGGGCCTCGCCGCTGCGCAGCACGCGGCCGTCCTGCTCGACCGTGTAGTGCAGGTCGATGCGCGGCCAGTCGGCGCCGTTGCTGCGCACGACGCGCAGGTCGCGCACGCCGCGGGTCGGGTACTCGCGGCCGGCCAGGTCGATGTCCTTGACGTCGATGCGCAGGTCCTGGCCCGGCGGCAGTTCGGCGCCGAGCTTGGCGAAATGCTCGGTCAGTTCCTTCAGCGTTTCGTCGCGCTCCCACGACGCGAACGACACGTCCGAGAAGCGGTCGGGCTCGATGTAGTTCACGGTCACGCCGGCGGATGCGGTGCCGGCGGCCAGCGCCAGCAGCCCGGCAGCGGCCAGGTGTCGAATCACGGTCTTCATGGCGTTTCCTTTCTCTCTATTCTTTTACTGTTCAAATATACGCCGGTTTGGCGGGGTGTGCCGTCTCTCGCCGGTAAATCCTGTTTCGAATTGTTAGTCCTCGCACAGCCGGGCCGGACAGTTATCGGCAGAATGGCCGCAAGGAGGTCAACCGTGCCCGAAGGACCATCGCTCGTCATCTTGAAGGAAGCAACCGTCCGCTTCGTCGGCCAGACCATCGTCGACGCCGGCGGCAACGTCAGGGCCATCGATCCCGCGCGCCTGGTCGGCCAACCCATCGTGTCGCTGCGCACCTGGGGCAAGCACTTCCTGATCGAACTGCCGACCATGGTGGTGCGCATCCATTTCCTGCTGTTCGGCACCTACCGCGTGGACGAGCGGCGCGACAAGCCGCCGCGCCTCTTCCTGCGCATGGCGGATGGCGGCGAAATCAATTTTTATGCGTGCGCGATCCGCGAGATCGACGCCGACCTCGACAGCCAATACGACTGGAGCGCGGACGTCATGTCCGATGCCTGGGATCCGAAGCGGGCACGCAAGAAACTGCGCGCCCGGCCCGACATGCTCGCCTGCGACGCCCTGCTCGACCAGGACCTGTTCTCGGGCGTGGGCAACATCATCAAGAACGAAGTGCTGTTCCGCATCCGCGTCCATCCGGAGTCGACAATCGGCGCGCTGCCGGCGCCCAAGCTGCGCGCCCTGGTCGACGAAGCCCGTCAATACAGTTTCGATTTTTTGGCGTGGAAGAAGGATTACGTCCTCAAGCAGCATTGGCTGGCCCATGCGAAGACCACTTGCCCGCGCTGCCATATCCCCTTCAAAAAGGCCCACCTCGGCCGCAGCAACCGGCGCAGTTTCTTTTGCGAGCGTTGCCAGAAGCGCTACGAGTGAGTCTTTCCGCCCACACTATCAATGTTGCTGCTCGAACGTTTCTATTGCCTGTTGTTAAGGAACTAAAGGCGTACTACAATCGATTCGCCTAAATATTGTTTAGGCGCAAGCTCTGTAAATATAACAATTCGTTTGTAGCGCTCCATTAACGGTATCGGAAACGCCATGTCTTTTCTGTCTGCAGCCGCGCCCAAGCTCGCCCCGTGGAAAGTTCTTCTCGTCGATGACGAGCCCGACATCCACGACATCACCAAGCTGACGCTGAGCCGTTTCCGCCTCGACGGGCGTGCCTTGACTTTCCTGCACGCCTACAGCGGCCAGGAAGCCAAGGAGATCCTGGCGCGCGAAGACAACATCGCTCTGGTCTTCCTCGACGTGGTGATGGAGCGCGAAGACAGCGGCCTGGAAGTGGCGCGCTGGATGCGCCAGGACCTGGACAACCAGTTCACCCGCATCGTGCTGCGCACCGGCCAGCCGGGCCAGGCGCCGGAAGAGCGCGTGATCGTCGATTACGACATCAACGATTACAAGGAAAAGACCGAGCTCGATCGGACTAAACTGTTTACCACGACCTTTGCTGCGCTACGCGCCTACCGCGACATCATGAAGGTCGAGGACGCGCGCCGCGTCCAGCAAAGCTACCGCGAAGGCCTGGAACGCGTGATCGCGGCCTCCAGCCACATCTTCCAGCAGCGTAACCTGAAGGACTTCGCCAGCGGCCTGCTGCAGCAGGTGGTCGCCCTGCTGCGCCTGGAGCAGAGCATGCTGCTGCGCCTGAAGGGCGCCAGCGTGATCACCGGCGAAAGCCAGTACGAGGTGCTGGCCCGCATCGGTGACTTCGGCAGCGGCAGCGGGAGCGAGGCCATCGGCCCCGAACTGCTGGCCCAGCTCGACGAGGCGCGCCACAACCGCATCTCGAAACTGCACGGCGACACCTACGTCGGCTACTTCCCGAACAACAGCGGCAAGGCGTCGCTGCTGGTGCTGCATGGCGTCGAGGAGATTTCCGAGATCGACGCCCAGCTGCTCGAGGTGTTCTGCTCGGGCGTGGCGATCGCCTTCGACAACATCCTGCTGAACCAGGAAATCACCGATACCCAGGCCGAACTGATCCTGCGCCTGGGCGACGTGGTCGAGTCGCGCTCGAACGAAGCCGGCAACCACGTGCGCCGCATGTCCCAGGTCTGCCACATGCTGGCCCAGGCCTCCGGCATGCCCGAAGACGAGACCGCGACCCTGATGCACGCCGCGCCGATGCACGACGTCGGCAAGATCGCCACCCCGGACGCCGTGCTGCTGAAACCCGGCCGCCTGACGCCGGAAGAGTGGGACATCATGAAGCAGCACCCGACGGTCGGCCTGCAGATCCTCGACGGCTCGACCCGCCCGATCCTGAAGGCCGCCGCCGTGATCGCCCACCAGCACCACGAGAAGTTCGACGGCACCGGCTACCCGCAAGGCCTGAAGGGCGAAGATATCCACCCTTACGCCCGCATCGTCGCCGTGGCCGACGTCTTCGACGCCCTCAGCCACGAACGCTGCTACAAGAAAGCCTGGCCGGTCGAGCAGGTCACCGACTACCTGCGCGAAGTCGCCGGCAAGCACCTCGACCCGTATTACGTCGACCTGCTGATCAAGAACATCGACAAGGCGGTGGAGATCAACCGGCAGTGGCCGGATTGACCGCCTCTCGTAGGGTGGACGGCTCCTCCCGGGCCGTCGGTTTGCCCGCGGCTCCGACGCCGTCCACGCGTTCGACCATCGTGTGAAACCTCGCGACAATCCGAGCAAGCCAGCTCAATCGTAGGGTGGGCGCCCCGTGCCCACCAGAAGCATGCATCCAAGCGGCTCGTCGGGTTTTGGCCAGCAGTTCCAGCGAAGTGCCGCAGTCGCGGACTGTGTTCCGCGCACGTAACGGTGGGCACGGGGCGCCCACCCTACGGCTCATCTGCCTTCCCAAGCGCGGATCGTTCCGTCAGGCCGCCAGCTTCTCCCCGCGCACGCTGCGCGGGAAACTCAGCGCATAACGCAAGCCCTGCCCCGGCGCGCTGTCGACCTGCACGCTGCCGCCCAGCGCCCCGGTGACCAGGTTGAACAGGATGTGCGCGCCCAGGCCGCTGCCGCCGCTGCCGCGCTTGGTGGTGAAGAAGGGGTCGAACAGCTTGTCGAGCGATTCCTTGTCCATGCCGGCGCCGTCGTCGGTGTAGCTGAAGGCGACCGTGCCGCCCTCGAGCGTGGCGCGGATCGCGATGTGGCCCGGCTGGTCGCGCTCGAAGCCGTGCACCAGCGAATTGACCACCATGTTGGTGACGATCTGCGACACCGCGCCGGGGAAGCTTTCCATCACCAGGTCCGGCGGGCAGTCGACCTCGACCTTGATCGGACGGCCCTTGAGCTTGGGCTGCAGCGAGAGCAGCACTTCGTTGATGTAGGCGCGCAGGTTGAAGCTGCGGATGTCGCCCGAGGACTGGTCCACCGCCACCTGCTTGAACGAGCGCACCAGGGCGGCCGCGCGCTGGGTGTTGGTGGTCATGATGCGCAGCGACTGGTCGACGATCTCAAAAAAGCTGTTCAGGCTATCCTCGGTCATCGCGCCGGCCGCCAGCTCCTCGCGCGTCAGGCGCAGTTCTTCCACCAAGTGGCTCGTCGCGGTCACGCAGATGCCCAGCGGGGTGTTGATCTCGTGCGCGACGCCGGCCACCAGTTCCCCCAGCGAGGCAAGCTTTTCCTGGCGCACCAGTTCGCCCTGCGCCTGCTGCAACTGGGTCAAGGCACTGTTCAGGGCCGCGTTCTGCTCTTCCAGCAGCTCCTTGGTGCGGCGCATGCTGCGGTCGGCCTCCATGCGCGCGATTGCCACCGCGACGTGGCTGGCGATGAAGGCCAGCAGGTCGAGGTCGGCCTTGGTATAGATGGTCGCCGGATCGTAGCTCTGCACGATCAGCACGCCGTAGGGCTTGTCGTGCACCAGCATCGGCGCGCCCATCCAGCTGGCGATGCCGGCGCTGCCCGGGATCTCCGCCACCTGGCCACTCGACAACAGGCGCGCCAGGCTGCCGGCGTCATGCAGCTGCGGCTGCTTCGAGGTCAACAGGTAGGAGAACATCCCTTTGCCGTCGTAGGGAAAGCGCCGCTCGGGCGGCGCGGCCTGCTTCTGGTTGACGAAATACGGGATGCTGATGTCCTGGGTCTTCGGGTGAAACAGGCCGATCATGAAGTTCTCCGCCACCATCAGGCCGCCGATGATGCGGTGCAGGCTGGTCATCAGCACGTTGGTGTCGTGCGCACCGGCCGACAGGTCGGCGATCTGGTACAGCGCATGCTGCACCTGCTCGGCGCGGCGCCGTTCGGCCACCTCGTGCGCCAGGCGCGCGGTGCGTTCCTGCACGGCGCGCTCGAGGCGGTCCATGCTCTGCAGGCTTTGCAGCGCCACCGAGACGTGGTTCGCGATCACTGCGAACAGCGCCTGGTCCTCGCTGCTGTAGGTATGCTCGGGGGTATAGCTCTGGATCACGATGGCGCCCAGCGGCACATGCTGCTGGTCGAGCAGCGGGCACCCGATCCAGTGCTCGGCCGCGCTGCCGGCGCCGAAACTGCCGCCATCGCGGCGGACGTGGAAGTCGGCGGCCGTCATCGTCAGGTTCTGGCCGTTCAGGATCACCCAGGCGGTCGGCGACTCGTCGGGCGAAGCCAGGCGCACCGGCTGGTTCAGCGCCGGGCCTTCGTCCGCTTCGTCGACGAAATACACGAAGCGCACGGTGCCCTCCTCGCGGTCAGACAGCGCCACATAGAAATTGGCGGCGTACATGATGCGGCCGAGGGCGCGGTGCACCGCGCGGACGAATTCGGCGATATCGCTGCAACTGGTCGAGGTCCGCCCGATTTCGAGCAGCATCGACTGGACCGCTTCCAGCCGGTCGAGACGTTCCATGGCTTTTCCCAGTGAGTTAATGCACTTGGGAAATATAGCAGTAGTTGCGCTGGATCAATAGTCTTTCAGTCGTAGCGCGGCGCAAAGACAACGGCGTGGCCGCCGGCTGTACTGCCGTAGATCGGTACTCACCCAACGCATCGACCAGCCGCAGCCATCGATGAACTAGCGCGGCGCGCGGAAGTCGTTCTCGATCCAGGCCAGGGCCGAGGCCGGGGTCAGCTTGAAGGTGGCGGCCACGCGCGCCTGCGCGACCTGCTCGCCCATCTCGTCGATGGCGGCCAGGATCGCATACGGATCGTCGTCGTCGGGCACGATGTCGAGCGTCACCTTCAGCTCGCCCTGCTCGGTCGAGACCACGGTGCTCTTGTGCAGCATCGCGTGCAGGTGCTGCTCGTGGCGGCGAATCACTTCCGAGGCGGTCTTGATCAAGGTATTGAAGGCGTTCGTGTCGAGCGGCTTCGGGTTCTTCTTGTCACGGCCCATGGTCCAGGGGCCGACCAGCGCCGGCTCCGGTTCGCCATCCTTGTACATGGCGACCGCCCAGCCTTCGTCGTCCTCGTTCTTGATCACGCGCGCGGTCCAGCCGTTGCCTTTCCACAGGCGCGGTTCCTGGACCGGCGCGTCGTCGTCGGCCGGTTCCAGGTCGTTCACATCGTCATTCATTGCTTGCTGTTTCCATCTGCCGGGCTCGCGCCCAAAACAAGATCATAGAGGAAATCAGGCAAGCAGGTGTAGAGATGCCGCACCGCAGCTATTCAGGCGCACGGCACAGCGGCGCGGCGCGGATGCGCATGCCGGGAAGGCGCGGGGGTCGTATCGGCGGCGGCAAGGGAGTGCGCAGCGGATCGATGTTCGGCTGCCGCGGCGCTTCGCGATTGAAAGGGTTGATGATGATCGGCGGAATGGTAGGCGGTGCCGATGGCGGTCCCTTCGGTCCACCACCCGCCCAGGCCGAATGACAAGGATAGTGCGGCGAGGTCATCGTTGTATCGACAAGATGCATGGAAGCCCTCCTACAACAAAAGCAGGCTGTCAGTATAGATGGCGAGCCGCGCTTTTCAAGGTCAAAAAGGCATCGGTTCTTACCGCGAAGTCAGCCCTTGGCCGGCCCCTGCCCGGACCTGCGACGAAGGCGCCCCATGCCGGAAGAACGCTCACGTTTGTCGCCCCCAGATGCGCTCCGCCCTGCCGAAAATGCAGATCGTCGCAGGCAGCTGGCCGCGCGGCCGGCGCAGGCCTACAGTAGGGCCATACCACCTGACTTCACGAGGAAAACACCATGAAAAAGATCGCCCCCTACGTCATCCTGATCCTGTGCGCACTGCTGCTGTGGGATCTGCTGTTCACCTTCGGCGACGCCAGCTTCCACATCGACGGCGACGAGGTCGGCGGCCCGCTGGGCGCCGCGCTGGCGCTGCTGTTCGGGGCCGGGGGCACGATCATCGGGGTGCTGGTGACGATCGTGGTGGGGGCGGTGCTGGCCGTGGTGTTCGCCGGTGTCGGCGTGGTGCTGGTCGGGGCGCTGGCGGTGGCCGCCTTCGCGGTGACGGCGGCGATCGTGCCCTTCTTCCTGCCCCTGCTGCTGCCGCTGGCGGTGATCTGGTACCTGGTGCACCGTTCGCGCAGGAACCGCCTGCAGCGCGAGGCGGCGGTCTGAGCGCCTGCCCTTGAACCTTGAATGAAAAACGGCGCCGTCACCCGGCGCCGTTTTTTATTCCCCGCGCGCGGCCTTCTGCGCGGCAAACTGCGCATAGCCGCGGGCGCGCAGTTCGCAGGCCGGACAGGTGCCGCAACCGTAGCCCCAGTCGTGGCGCGCGCCGCGCTCGCCCAGGTAGCAGGTGTGGGTCTCGAAGCGGACCAGGTCGACCAGAGCCTGGCCGCCGGCCTGCTCCGCCAGCTCCCAGGTCTGCTTCTTGTCGATCCACATCAGCGGCGTCTCGACCTTCAGGCGCGTCGCCATGCCCAGGTTGAGCGCCACCTGCAAGGCTTTCATCGTGTCGTCGCGGCAATCCGGATAACCCGAGAAATCGGTTTCGCACATGCCGCCCACCAGCACGGTCAGGCCGCGCCGGTAAGCGACCGTCGCCGCCACCGTCATGAACAGCAGGTTGCGGCCGGGCACGAAGGTGTTCGGCAGGCCGTCGGCCTGCATCGCAATCTCCACGTTGCTGGTGAGGGCCGTGTCGGAAATGCGCGCGATCAGCGACAGATCGATCATGTGATCCTCGCCCAGGCGCGCGTTCCATTCCGGCGACAGGGCGCGCATCTTTTCCAGCACCGCCGGACGCACGGCGAGTTCGATGGCGTGGCGCTGGCCATAGTCGAAACCGATGGTCTCGACGCGTGCATAGCGCTGCAAGGCCCAGGCCAGGCAGGTGGTGGAATCTTGCCCGCCACTGAAGAGGACGAGGGCGGTATCGGGTGCGTGCATAAGGGGTAATCCAGGAGTTAAACGTTCGCCAGTGTTTTTGCAATTCCGTTAAGATGGCCTCAGCATTAACACTGAATGGAGAGACATGGCTCTCGCAACATCCAACCGGACCAACACGGCGCCAGGGCGACTGCGGATTTTGGCACAAATCGTGCTGTCCGTGTACGTGACCCTGAACGCGCAGGCCGCGCTCGCCCAGGGCATCGACTACAACGTGCGCATCGATGCGCCGGGCGAGCTCGACGACCTGCTCGAAGAAAACCTCGACCTGCTGCGCTGGCGCGGCAATGCGCGCGTCGACCTCGAGCAGCTCCAGCGCCTGGTGCGCGATGCGCCCGAGCAGGCCAAGACCCTGATCGCCACCGAAGGCTATTACTCGCCGAAAGTGACGGCCACGCTCGACACCAGCGGCGCGACGCCGGTCGCGCGCATCGTCGTCGAACCGGGCGAACCGGTGGAGGTCAGCGACATCGACCTGGTCCTGCAGGGCTTCGTTCCGTTCGAGGAAGGCGGCGCGCCCTACGACGCGGCGGCGCTGCGCAACCGCTGGTCGCTGCCGGTCGGCGCGCGCTTTCGCCAGGCCGATTGGGAAGGCGCCAAGCGCGACCTGCTGCGCGAAGTGGTGGCGTCGCGCTTCCCGCGCGCCCAGCTGGTCGAGACCAGCGCCACGGTCGACCCCGACACGCGCCGCGCCTCGCTGCGCGTGGTCATCGACAGCGGTCCGGAAATGC
>DOUW01000416.1:457-1886 GCA_003520365.1 Massilia sp. | reverse complement strand
CCTGCAGGAGACCGGTTATTTCTCCACCGTGGAAGTGAGCGCCGACATGCGCGCCGTGCTCGCCGCCGAGCTGGAGGAAATGAAGGAAGAAAACGACGATGTCGATTCGGCAGCGCCAGCTGGCGGATCGACATCGCCCTCCACCAATGCGCCGGCCGTCCCCGGCCAGGCCGCCACCGGCGTCAAGCCGCCCACGCCCGGCCCGACGGTGCTGCCGGTGCTGGTGCGCGTCACCGAGAACAAGCAGAAGAACGTCGAGGTCGGCCTCGGCTTCTCGACCAATACCGGCGCCCGCGCCCAGTTGGGCTACGACGACCTGAGCGTGTTCGGCAAGCGCATGAAGAGCGACCTCATCTACGAACAGAAGCGCCAGAGCGCGCGCGCCGACTTCTACTGGCCGACCACGCCCGACGGCTACAACGACAGCGTCGGCGGCGGCGTCGAGCGCGAGGACGTGCGCGGCGAGATCACCACCACCATCAGCGCTTCCGCGCGCCGCGCCTGGGGCACGCCGGAGCTCGAGCGCAGCCTGACGCTCGAGGTGCTGGCCGAGAAGCGCCAGGTCGAAGGTGTCGACACCAACTACAGCAAGAGCTTGCCGCTGACCTACAACGTCACGCGGCGCAAGCTCGACAACCTGATCCTGCCGACCCGCGGCTACGCCCTGAACTGGCAGGTCGGCGTGGCGCCGCTGCCGGTGTTCACGGACGAGAAATTCATCCGCGCCTATGCCCGCGGCATCTATTACCGTCCGGTCGGCGAAACCGGCACCCTGATCCTGCGCGGCGAACTCGGTGGCGTGTTCTCGAAGGACAAGGAAGGCGTGCCGAGCAGCTTCCTGTTCCGCGCCGGCGGCGACCAGTCGGTGCGCGGCTACGGTTACCAGGAACTCGGCGTACGCGAAGGCGACGCCATCGTCGGCGCGCGCTACCTGGCCACCGCCGGCGCCGAATACCAGTACTGGTTCCGTCCGCCCTGGGGCGTGGCCGTGTTCTACGACGTCGGCAATGCCGCCGACAAGTTCGGCGACCTGCACCCGAAATCGGGCTACGGCATCGGCGCGCGCTGGCGCAGCCCGGTCGGCCCGATCAACGTCGACGTCGCCTACGGCCACGCGGTCAAGAAAGCGCGCCTGCACTTCTCACTTGGATTTACGTTCTGATGGACGCCGACAACAACCCCACCCCGCAAACCCCGGCCAGCGAGACGCCCCCGGCCAAACAGCGGCGCTGGCCGCGCCGGGTCGCCATCGGCCTGGTCGCAACCGGCGTCGTGCTCGGCGGCGCGCTCTGGTACCTGGGCCGCGAGACCACGCTGCAGATGATCGCCGAACGCGCCGCGCGCGCCACCGACGGCAAGCTGACCATGACCGGCATCCGCGGCTCGATCTACGGCGCGATGCACATCGACCGCATCGTCTGGCGCACCG
>DOUW01000416.1:0-372 GCA_003520365.1 Massilia sp. | reverse complement strand
ACTGGTCGCCGCGCCAGCTGCTGTCGAACGGCATCGAGATCAGCAAGCTGCACGCGGCCGACCTGCGCATGGAGACCCTGCGCGAGAGCGAGGAGCCGAGCACCATGCCGACCTCGCTGGCCGCGCCCTTCCGGATCTCGCTCGACGACGCCCGGTTGACCAAGGCGACGTTCGTCAGCAAGGGCAGCGCCACCGAAATCACGAACATCCGCCTGCGCCTGCACGGCGACAAGGTGCAATGGCAGCTGCGCGACGCGGTGGCCAGCACGCCCTGGGGCCAGCTGGCGGCGAACGGCAACATCGGCGCCCAGCGCCCGTTCAAGCTCGACGCCAACGCCAGCCTGTCCGGCACGCCGGTGGGCGCGGCCGGCA
>DOUW01000415.1 GCA_003520365.1 Massilia sp. | reverse complement strand
GCGCGCGGCTCGAAGTCGACCGTCCCGAACTGGTGTTCGCGGCGCTCGGCGCCAGCCAGCTGCGCCAGGTGCGCAGCGCGCTCGGCACCTCGCTGCCGACCTATGCGGTGTCGGCGGCGAATCCGGGCCGCACGCCGGGCGCCGCCTGGCCCGAGCTCGACGGCATCCGCCTGCTCGACTTGCCGTGGACGGTGCAACCCGACCATCCGCAGGTGATGGTCTATCCGCGTCCGCTCGACGCCGACACCCTCGACATGCAGCGCCTGTATGCGCTGGGCATCGACGCCTTCCGCGTGGCGCGCGAAGTGGCCCAGCATCCGGGCACCTCGTTCGAGCTGGACGGCGTCACCGGCCGCCTGTCGGTACGTGTCGACAATAGCGGCGCCTATGCGCTGCGGCGCCAGGAAGCGGCCGCCGTCTACCGCGACGGCATCGGTTTCGACACGGTGGCCAACGGCGAATAAGCATGGCCGGTCCGCGACTGTCCGCCAAGCAGTCGCAGGGCCGCGACTGGGAACAGGTGGCGCTGCGCCACCTGAAGCGCCAGGGCCTCGCTTTCGTCGAGGCCAATTTCACCTGCAAGGGCGGAGAAATCGACCTCGTCATGCGCGACGGCGATTCCCTCGTCTTCGTCGAAGTGCGCCAGCGCGCCGGCAGCCAGTACGGCGGCGCGGCCGCCAGCATCACCCCCGCCAAGATCCGGCGCCTGGTGCGCGCCGCCCAGGTCTACCTGCTGCGTTTTCCGAAGACGCCGGCCTGCCGTTTCGACGTGGTCGCCATCGATGGCGAGCAACTCGAATGGTTGCGCAACGTCATGATGTTGTAAGCAATCTTAAAACCCTTTGCCCGCCCGTGCTTGCCACTGCACTATAATCGTCGGCTATGAACACTCAACGCATCCTCGCTCACTTCCAGGAGAGCGCCGATCTCAAGCTGAAGTCGGCTGCGGCGCTGTCCTCTCCCATCTCGCAGGCGATTGAACTGATGTTCAGCGCCCTGTCCAACGGCAACAAGATCCTGGCTTGCGGGAATGGCGGTTCGGCCGCCGACTGCCAGCATTTCGCTGCCGAGCTGGTCGGTCGATTCGAGCGCGAGCGCTTCCCGCTCCCCGCCATCGCCCTGACCACCGATACCTCGATCATGACCGCGGTCGGCAACGATTACAGCTTCCGCGAGATCTTCTCGAAACAGGTGCAGGCCTTCGGCCAGGCCGGCGATATCCTGCTGGCGATCTCGACCTCGGGCAACTCGGCCAACGTGCTGGCCGCCGTCGAGGCGGCGCTCGAGCGCGAGATGCGCGTGGTGGCCTTCACCGGCAAGGACGGCGGCGCACTGGCCAAGCTCCTGACCGACGCCGACGTGCACATCAACGTGCCGCATAGCCGCACCGCACGCATCCAGGAAGTGCACCTGGTTGCGATTCACTGCATTTGCGACGGCATCGACGTCGCGCTTTTCGGAGGAGACGTGAATGAGTAAGACTGGCCAGGTCCTGAAAGGACCGTTGACCAAGGCAATCCTGTGCGCCGCCCTGCTGGGCTCGCTCCAGGGCTGCGTGCCGCTGGTGATGGGCGGCGCCGCGCTGGGCGCGGCCGCGACCATGGACCGCCGCACCCTGGGCGCGCAGACCGAGGACAAGTCGATCACGGTGAAGGCCGAGATGCAGGTGCGCAAGCTGGTCGGCGATGCCGGCCACGTCAACGTCGCCAGCTACAACCGCAAGGTCCTGCTCACCGGCGAAGTGCGCGACGAGACGATGAAGGCCTCGGTCGAGCGCGAAGTGCGCAGCATCGAGAACGTGGTCTCGGTCATCAACGAGCTGGCGATCGCCGGCCCGTCGAGCCTGACCTCGCGCTCGTCCGACGCCCTGATCACCACCAACGTCAAGGCCAGCCTGGTCGAGATGAAAACCATCTCGGCCACCTCGTTCAAGGTCGTCACCGAGCGCGGCACCGTCTACCTGATGGGCCGCGTGACCCAGCGCGAAGGCGACCTCGGCGCGAAGATCGCCCAGAGCGTCTCGGGCGTCCAGCGCGTGGTCAAGATCTTCGAATACATCACCGAGGAAGAACTGCGCACGCAGTATCCGCAGACCTCCTCGGTCCAGCTGTAAACGTTCCGGCAGGGTTCGCCCTGCTGTTTTTTATTGCACCGCCATGACTGCTTCCGCTTCCCGTTCCTGGATCAAGCCCGCCGCCATCGGCGCGGTCGTGCTCGCGCTGGCGGGCATCGGCTACGCCACGCTGGGCAGCAGCCAGAAGGCCCCCGACGTCACCTTCATCAGCCTCGCCGGCGACAAGATCAGCACGCAAGGCCTGCGCGGCAAGGTCGTCATGGTGAATTTCTGGGCCACTTCCTGCGTCAGCTGCGTGCGCGAGATGCCGGCGATGGTCGACACCTATAACAAGTTCAAGGGGCAAGGCCTGGAGTTCGTCGCCGTGGCCATGCAGTACGACCCGCCGAACTACGTCGTCAACTTCACCGAAACCCGCAAGCTGCCCTTCATCGTCGCGCTCGACTCGGGCGGCGACCTGGCCAGGTCCTTCGGCGACGTCACCCTGACGCCGACCACCTTCGTCATCGGCAAGGACGGCACCATCCTCAAGCGCTACGTCGGCGAACCCGAGTTTTCCCAGCTGCATGCCCTGTTGCAGAAGGCGCTGGCCGCCGGCTGAGCAAGTGCGGCCGTGCTCGCCTTGCCGCGCCTTCCCTCCCTTATTACACTGGCGGCTGCGAACGTCGACAGGCTCGCTGCGCCTATGCCACAGCACGCCTGACTTAACTCAAGTCTGGGACGCCGGAATCGGCCAAGCTTGATGCGTTCGCTGACCGCAAACCCGCGGTCATGCTCGTAAAGGAGATGTAATGGGTCACTTTCTTCGCACGACAGCGATTGCCGCCGGCATGCTGGTGCTCGCCGGGTGCGCGCCGCCGCCACGCAAGGCCGATGCTGTCCTGCACTACCAGCACGTGGCCAACGCGCACGAAATCCGCTTCACCAATCCGATCGCGCTGTCGGCGGCGCTGTACCGCGTCGGCCACCTGACGCCGGTCGATTCCAAGGGTTTCTGGGCCATTTTCTTGCTGTGCAATGTCGATGTGGCCGAACATTCCGTGCGCGGCTTCCATTACAGCGTCAACAATTTCCGCGTGAGCTACCAGGGACGCGACATCGGCGGCCTGCCGCCCTACAGCCTGCGCTATCAGGGCCAGGTCGACCTGAACAATGCCGGCGACACGCTCCCCATCCTCGACGCCATTGCCGCCGAGATCCAGGAGGGGCCGCCCGAGCAGATCTTCCAGAGCGGTTTCTATTCCGACCTGAACTACCGCTTCGCCGTATTCGTGCCCAAGGAACTCGAAGGTTATGCCGGCGAAGAACTGCAGCTCAGCTACAAGGGCCAGGACGCGATCCTGGTCGGCAACGGCAAGTCGCCGTCCGACCTGCCGGCCGTCGGCGCCACCGCGGCCGGGGTGACCGCGGTCTGCCTGCCGCCGGCGCCTTAAATACTCCATTTTCGGACCGATTCATGTCCGATTCTGGAGTCGACTTTATTTCGGATACAGGATCATCTGGGTGCAGCGGAACAGGGCGATGGTCTTGCCGTTTGCCTCGTCCGTCACCGTGACATCCCACACCTGCGTGGTGCGGCCCAGGTGGGCCGGCGTGGCGACGGCTGCGATCGCGCCTTCGCGCGCGGTGCCGAGGTGGTTCGATTTCAGTTCGATGGTGGTGAAACTCTGGCCGCCTTCCGGCAGGTGGGCCATGCAGGCATAGCCGGCGGCGGTGTCGGCCAGCGTCACCACGCTGCCCGCGTGCAGATAGCCGTTCGGCGCCAGCAGGTGCGGTTTGATCGGCAGGCGCGCGGCGATGCGGCCCTCAAGCACCTCCAGGATCTCGATGCCGAGGTAGGCGGGCAGGGTGCCGGCGCCGCGTTCGTTGAAGATGGCGGGAGTCAGTTTGTTGTTCATGTCAGCAAGTCGATGATGAGGAAATCGTCATCGTACACGTGCTCGCGGCCAGGCGCTGAACGTAGGGTGGGCACTCCGTGCCCACGCGGAACGTCGCATCGTGTTGGCTGCGTTTAAATGTTGGGGTGTGCGATGAGATGCGGCATCACGGTGCGGGCCATTCGGCTTCAATTATGCCAACGCCGTGCACGCTTTCGCGTGGGCACGGGTGCCCACCCTAATGTGATGGA
>DOUW01000414.1:4906-5113 GCA_003520365.1 Massilia sp. | reverse complement strand
CGCAGGAGCGGCCAGGCTGGCCGCGATCAGGGGACCGGCGCGCAGGAACTGGCGCCGGGCGGGACGGACGCGGCCGTGGTCGGCGGACGGGACAGGCAGAGGGGCGTGCATACCTTGGCTCCATCAAAAAGTGGACGCGACCGGGACCGCGAAAGGCGGGCGGTGGCCACGGGTCCAATCTAATTCGCCGCCGCAGGCGACTCAAGA
>DOUW01000414.1:0-4799 GCA_003520365.1 Massilia sp. | reverse complement strand
GGGCCTGGGACGCGGCCCGCGCTAGCACAACCAAATGAAATAAAATTTCACCAAAGCGAAGTTAATGAAATTTTATTTCAGGGAGGTGTTGGTGTCGGCGACTGTCCCGCCGCGCCCGGCCCGCCTCACGCACGGGCCACGGTGCGCCGTGATCAGGCCAGCACCGCCAGCACGCCGTCCAGCCCGCAGTAGTTGAGGGCGACGTCGGCCTGGGCGCGCACCACCGGCTTGGCGCGGAACGCGACCGACAGGCCGGCGATGCCCATCATCTTCAGGTCGTTGGCGCCGTCGCCCATGACGATGGCCTGGCGGGTATCGATGCCGATGTCGCCGCAGACGCGCTGCACGGTGCGCATCTTCTCGTCGGCGTCGACGATGCCGCCCACCACGCGCCCCGTCAGGCGGCCGTCCTCGATCTCGAGCACGTTGGCGTGCGCATAGTCCAGTCCCAGGCGCCGCTGCAGGCGCTCGGTAAAGAAGGTGAAGCCGCCCGACACCAGCAGCGTCTTCAGGCCGGCCGCCCGCACCGCGGCCAGCATGCTTTCCGCGCCCGGCGACAAGCGCAGGCGCTCCTCGTAGACGCGCTCCAGCGCAGCCGCTTCCAGCCCTTCGAGCAGGGCCACGCGGCGCGTCAGGCTGGCCGCGAAATCGAGTTCGCCGCGCATCGCGGCCTCGGTGATCTCGGCGACCTGGGGCTTCAGGCCCTGCATGTCGGCGATCTCGTCGATGCATTCGATCGTGATCAGGGTCGAGTCCATGTCCATCGCGACCAGGCCGAAGTCGCGCAGCGTGCGGCCGGCCTCGATGAAGGTGGCGTCCACGCCCAGCACCATGGCCTGGGTCTGCACCTGTTTCACCACCTCGGGCGTGGCCTGCACGCCTTCGCAGCGCACCGCGTGCGGCGACATTGCCACCACCTGCGTCGGCCGCGCCTGCGCGCCGAGCGCGGCCAAGTGTCCCAGCGCCGCGTTCGGCCCCTGCAATACCAGATTCGTCGTCACGCTTTCCAGTTCCTTCTCATGCCAGCAGTTGTTTGATGGTTTGCTTCACCTGCGTCACGCGCGTCGCCAGGTCCGGCATGGCCGCGGTGATGCGCAGCTTGTCCTGGCCGGCCAGCTTGATGTGGCGGTTTTTCTGGATCAGCGTGATGATCCTGATCGGGTCGATCGGCGGCTGTTCCATGAATTGCAGGCTGGCCGCTTCGCCGTGGGCGTCGATCTTGACGATGCCGACCTGCTTCGCCGCGACGCGCAGGCGGTGGGTCTCGATCAGCGCCTTGACCGGCTCGGGGAGCTTGCCGAAGCGGTCGATCAACTCTTCCTGCATGTCGTCGATGCGGGCCTGGGTCTCGCAGTTGGCCAGGCGCTTGTAGATCGACAGGCGCTCGTGGACGTCGCCGCAGAAGTCGGCCGGCAGCAGGGCCGGGCAGTGCAGGTTGATCTCGGTGGTCGACGACAGCGGCGCGGCCAGGTCCGGCTCCTTGCCGGCCTTGAGCGCGCGCACCGCCTCGTTCAGCATGTCCGAATACAGCTGGAAGCCGACTTCGAGCATCTCGCCGGACTGGTTCTCGCCCAGCACCTCGCCGGCGCCGCGGATTTCCAGGTCGTGCATGGCCAGGTAGAAGCCGCTGCCCAGTTCCTCCATCGCCTGGATCGCGTCCAGGCGGCGCTGCGCCTGCTTGGTCAGGTTCGAGACGTCGTTCACCAGCAAATAGGCATAGGCCTGGTGGTGCGAACGGCCGACGCGCCCGCGCAGCTGGTGCAGCTGGGCGAGACCGAATTTGTCGGCGCGGTGCATGATGATGGTGTTCGCGGTCGGCACGTCGATGCCGGTCTCGATGATGGTCGTGCACAGCAGGATGTTGAAGCGCTGGGCCACGAAGTCGCGCATCACCTTTTCCAGGTCGCGCTCGTGCATCTGGCCGTGGGCGATGCCGATGCGCGCCTCGGGCAAGAGTTCCCTCAGCATCGCGTGGCGGTTCTCGATGGTCTCGACCTCGTTGTGCAGGAAGTAGATCTGGCCGCCGCGCTTCAGTTCGCGCAGGCAGGCTTCGCGGATGACGGAGCCGTCCTCGCTGCGCACAAACGTCTTGATCGCCAGGCGCTTCTGGGGCGCGGTGGCGATGATGGAAAAGTCGCGCAGGCCCTCCAGGGCCATGCCGAGCGTGCGCGGGATCGGCGTGGCGGTCANNTCGTCGATGATGACCAGGCCCAGGCGGTCGAACTTCACGTCTGGCGAGAGCAGCTTGTGGGTGCCGATCACGATGTCGAGCGTGCCGTCGGCCATGCCCTTGATCGCATTGTTGATCTCTTTTCCCGTCCGGAAGCGCGACAGCTCGGCGATCCGCACCGGCCAGTCGGCGAAGCGGTCGGCGAAGGTCTGGGCATGCTGTTCGGCCAGCAGCGTGGTCGGCGCCAGGATCGCCACCTGCTTGCCGCCCATGACGGCAATGAAGGCGGCGCGCAGCGCGACTTCGGTCTTGCCGAAGCCGACGTCGCCGCAGACCAGGCGGTCCATCGGCCGGCCCGAGGTCATGTCGCGGATCACGTTGTTGATGGCCTCGGCCTGGTCCGGGGTCTCGTCGAAGCCGAAACTCTGGGCGAAGTTCTCGTAGTCGGTGGCGGAAAACTCGAAGGAATGTCCGGTGCGCGCGGCGCGGCGCGCGTACAGGTTCAGCAGCTCGGCGGCGGTGTCGCGCACCTGCTCGGCGGCTTTTCGCTTGGCCTTGTCCCACTGGCCGGAACCGAGGGCGTGCAAGGGGGCGTCCTCCGGGGACGTCCCCGAATAGCGCGAGATCACGTGCAGCTGCGAGACCGGCACATACAGCTTCGATTCCTTGGCGTATTCCAGGTGCAGGAACTCGGTCTCGCCTTCGCCGAGATCCATGCTCATCAGGCCCATGTAGCGGCCGATGCCGTGGTTGATGTGCACCACCGGGTCGCCGATCTTCAGCTCCGACAGGTCGCGCACCATCGATTCGACCTGGCTGGTCGCTTCCTGCTTCTTCTTGCCGGCGCGCCGGCCCGAGCCCGCATACAGCTCGGTCTCGGTGACGAAGGCCAGGCAGCCGCTCGCCTCCTCGAACAGTTCGAAACCCGCCTGCAGCGGCGCCACGCCCAGCACGACTTTCGCATCGCTGGCGCGCAGGCCCTCGAAGCCCTCGACCGGCGCGACCTCGAGCTTGTATTCGTTGAAGTACTGCTGCAGGGTCTCGCGGCGGCCGTTGGAGTCGGCGCAGATCATCACGCGGCAACCCGTTCGCGCGAGGTAGGCGCGCAGGTTGGCCAACGGGTCGTCCAGGCGGCGGTTGACGGCGATGTCCGGGACCGGCGCCGACAGTTCGGACGCGGCCGGGTTGGCCTCGCGCCCGATGTTCCAGCGCCCGTGCGGCTTGGCGCAGGTGAAGAACTGCTCGGCGCCGAGGAAGAGTTCGGCCGGCTCGAGGATCGGGCGTTCGCGGTCGCTCTTCAGGAAGCGGTAGCGCGATTCGGTGTCGAACCAGAAGCGTTGAATGGCGGCCTCGATGTCGCCGACCATCGCCAGCGGGCTGTCCTTCGGCAGGTAGTCGAACAGCGTGGCCGTCGCATCAAAAAACAGCGGCAGGTAGTATTCGATGCCGGCCGAGGCGATGCCGTTGCCGATGTCGCGGTAGATCGGCGAGCGCGAGGGATCGCCCTCGAAGCGCTCGCGCCAGCGGCCACGGAAGCTTGTTCGCGCCTGTTCGTCCATCGGGAATTCGCGCCCCGGCAGCAGCCGCACTTCCTTGACCGGATACAGCGAACGCTGGGTGTCGGCGTCAAACGTGCGGATGGTCTCGATCTCGTCGCCGAACAGGTCGAGGCGATACGGCAGGCTTGATCCCATCGGGAACAAATCGATCAGGCCGCCGCGCACCGAGTATTCGCCGGGCGACATCACCTGCGACACGTGGGTGTAGCCGGCCAGGGTCAGCTGGGCCTTGAGTTTCGCTTCGTCGAGGCGTTCGCCCTGGCGGAAGAAGAAGGTATAGGCGGCGAGAAAGGAAGGCGGCGCCAGGCGCACCAGCGCGGTCGAGGCCGGCACCACCAGCACGTCGCACTGGCCGTTCTGGATCTCGTGCAGGGTCGCCAGGCGCTCGGAGACCAGGTCCTGGTGCGGCGAAAAGGCGTCGTAGGGCAGGGTTTCCCAGTCCGGCAGCAGGTGGCAGGCCAGCTTGCCGTCGGCGAACCAGGCGATCTCGTCCTGCAGGCGCTGGCCGTCGCTGGCATTCGCCACGATGACGGTGAGCATCTGCTTGTTGGCCTTGAACGCGAGGCCGGCAAGGGCGAGCGCATAGGCGTCGGAGGAGCCGGCGAGGGCCGGCAGGACGAAACGTTGACCCGGTTTGGGGAGGTGCTTGTTGAGATCGAAAGGCATTCAGGCGCGCAGTGCAATCGGGGCGATGGGTCGTTCATTATAGACGAAGGGACCCGTTTTCGCCCCGCGCACCGATGCGGCCCGGCGAAGCTTTTACCGCCTGCGCATGCTCGAGGCCACCACTCCGGCCAGGATGAAGCCGAAGCCCGCCGCGTGGTAGAGCTGCGGCGCTTCTCCCAGTAGCGGCCAGGCGGCCAGGGTGGCGAACAGCGGGATCAGGTAGAGCGACATGCTGGCGCGCGCCGGGCCGGCGATCGACACCAGGCGGTCGAAGCAGAAGTAGGCGCCCAGGCTCGGCACCACGGCCAGGAAGGCCAGGGCCGCGTACAGGCGCGGGTCGCCGAAGTCCGGCACCGTGCCGGCGAAGGCTTCCAGCGCCGCGAACGGGGCCAGCACCAGGGCGC
>DOUW01000413.1 GCA_003520365.1 Massilia sp. | reverse complement strand
TCATCCACCAGCAGCACCTTGAGCGGCGTCGCGGCCTTGGCCTGGCCGCGGGTCTGGGCCACGGTCAGCGGCATTTCCTGGGTGTGGCGCGGCAGGCGCACGGTGAAGGTGCTGCCCAGGCCGGGGCCGGGGCTCTCGGCGGCGATCGTCCCGCCATGCAGCGCGACGATGCCGCGCACCAGGGCCAGGCCGATCCCGAGCCCGCCTTTCGCGCGCCGCAGCGCCGGTTCCAGCTGCGAGAACATGCCGAAGATCGTGGCCAGCGCCTCGGGCGGGATGCCGATGCCGTTGTCGCGCACCGCGATCACGGCCTGCTCGCCCTCCTGGCGCAGGCTCAGGGAAACGAGGCCGCCGTCCGGCGTGTACTTGCAGGCATTCGTCAGCAGGTTGACCAGCACCTGGGACAGCCGCGTCGGGTCGGCGTCGACCACCGCGCCGGACGCCTCGATGGTCACGCTGAAATCGTGGCGCGCGGCGCGCATCATCGGCGCCACGTCCTCCACGGCGCTGTGCACGATGTCGGCCAGCGCCACCGGGGCGCGCCGCAGCTCCATGCGGTTCTGCGTGATGCGCGACATTTCCATCAGGTCGTCGACCAGGTGGGTCAGGTGGCCGAGCTGGCGGTCGAAGACGTCGAGCAGCTTCGCTTCGCTGGCCGGTCGCGCCTTGTCGAGCTTGAGCACCTCCAGCACGCCGCGCATCGGCGCCAACGGATTGCGCAGCTCGTGCGACAGGGTGGCGAGGAATTCGTCCTTGCGGCGGTCGGCGTCCGACAGTTCGCCGTTCAGGTCGCGCAACTGCGTTTCCGCCTCCAGCCGCGCTTCCAGCGCCTGCTCGGCGGTCTTGCGCGCGGCCAGCAGTTCGCGCTCGTAGGAGCGGCGCTCGTTCATCGCCGCCAGCGACCACTCGTCGAAGGTGCGGCCGTCGACCGTCCGGCGCACGATGTTGACCAGCACCGGCATGCGCTGGCCGCCGCTGTCGCGGATCTCCATCTGCAGCTGGCCGACCGAGCCCTGCACCTGCAGGATCGGCAGGCAGTGGGTCTGGTGGAAGATGCGGGCGCCGACCGGCAGCCGGTCCTGGATGCGCAGCTTGCCCACCAGCGCCGCCTGCGAGTAGCCGAGCCAGCGGCACAGGGTGGCGTTGGCGCGCAGGATCAGGCCGGCAGCGTCGGTGACCAGCAGGCCGCAGGGGGCCTGCTGGTAGAGCGTGGCGTCGTCCGGCAGGCCGTTCACCTGCGCCGCTCCAGCGCCAGCGCATCCAGGAAGGACAGCGCAGCGCGCGCGCTGTCCTCGGGGGCGCTCATGTGGGGGCAATGGCCGATGTTGTCGATCACCTGCAGGCGGCTGCCCGGGATCTGGCGCTGCAGGTAGTCGCCGACCGCGAGCGGGGCGATCAGGTCGTCGCTGCATTGCACGATCAGGGTCGGCACGCTCACGCGCAGCAAATCGGCGCGGTGATCCGACAGAAAGGTGACGCGCGCGAAGTGGCGCGCGATGTCGGGATCGTTGCGGCAGAATTTATTGTTCAGTTCGGCCGCCAGCGCGGGCGCGTTCGGCGCGCCCATGATCAGCGGCGCGACGTTGCTCGACCAGCCGAGGTAGTTGGCGTCCATGGTGTCGAGCAGCTCGTCGATGTCGCCGCGGGTGAAGCCGCCGATGTAGCCGTCTTCGTTGATGTAGCAGGGCGAGGGTGCCAGCATGACCTGGGCCAGGAAGCGTTCGGGCGCGCGGATCGAGGCCAGCATGCCGATCATGGCGCTGACCGAGTGGCCGACGTGGATCACCGGGCCGTCGCCGAACTCGTCGATGATGTCCAGCAGGTCGTCGGCATAGCCGTGCAGGCTGGCGTAGCGGGCGCGGTCGTAGGCGGCGAGGTCGGAGCCGCCGCTGCCGACCAGGTCGAAGGCGACGATGCGGTAGCGTTCCTCGAAGGCGGGGGAGATGAAGCGCCAAACGGCCTGGTCGCAACCGAAGCCGTGGGCGAAGACCACGGTGGCCGGGCCATTCCCGTAGACGGAGACATTGTTGCGGTCACGCACACTCATGGGTTCTCCGGGCATTTGCTGACGTTCTATTGGGCAAATTATAACGTCGGGAACGGGCCGGCGGACACCTTGCGGCGAAATATGCGGCCCGGGAACAGATCGTTGCGAGGCTGATTGCGCAGCCAGCCGCGCAATCAGCTTCGCTGTTAACCCAGCTCGTCCTCGTCGCCGCCGCGTTCCAGCTGCGGGATGACTTTCACCAGCAGGATGCGCGGACCGTTGGTCTTCTTGACCACCACGTCGAACTTCGGGAACTCGATGCGCTGGCCCTGCTTCGGGATGTCGCCCAGCTTGGCCATCAAGAGGCCGCCGACCGATTCGACGTCGTCCAGGCCCATCTCTTCGTTGTCGATGTCGATCCCGAGCAGGCGTTCGAGCGAGAAGATCGGCAGGCTGGCCTTGCCGATCCAGGTGCCGTCGGCCTGCGGCAGCCAGTCGTTCTCGTTCATGCGGAATTCGTCGCGGATCTCGCCGACCATCACGCCGAGCAGGTTGTCGAGCGTGATGAAGCCGACCGGGCGCTTGCCCTTTTCGCCGATCAGGGCGAAGTGGGGCGCGCCCGTGCGGAAGCGGCGGAAGATGTCCTGGGCCGGGGTGCGCGCCGAGATCGTCTCGACCGGGCGCAGGAATTGCGTCAGGTCGCTGATGTCCTTGCCCGACTGCAGGGCGAAGAACAGGTCCTTCAGGTGGATCACGCCCAGCACCTCCTCGCCTTCGGCGTCGAAGTAGGGGTAGCGCGAGAAGCGGTTGCGGCGCACCGTGTCGAGGTTTTCCTCGATCGACAGGTCTTCGTGCAGGGCGATCACTTCGTTAATCGGGCGCATCAGGTCGGACACGGCCATGTCGGCGAACTCGAGCGACTGCGCCAGGATATGGCGCTCGTCGTGGGTGAACTTCTCCTTGCCGGTGCTGGTGTTGGTGCGCAGGATGAGTTTCAGTTCCTCGGTCGAGTAATGGGTGTCGTGGCCGCCGGCGCCGGACAGGCCGGCCACGCGCAGCACCATGTTGGCGCTGGCGTTGAGCACCGCGATGAAGGGATACATGGCCCAGTAGAAGCCGTACAGCGGCAGCGCGCACCACAGCGCGACCGACTCGGGAATGCGGATCGCGAGCGACTTGGGCGCCAGCTCGCCGACCACGATGTGCAGGAAAGAGATCACGCTGAACGCGACCACGAAGGAAACGCCGTGGATCACCTGTTCCGAGGTGACCCCAAGCAGGGCGAAGAGCGGTTCGAGCAGGCTGGCAAAGGCCGGTTCGCCGACCCAGCCCAGGCCGAGCGATGCGAGGGTGATGCCGAGCTGGCAGGCCGACAGGTAGGCGTCGAGCTGGCCGTGGACCTTGGCCAGGATGCGTCCGCGCAGGCCGGAGGTCTTGGCAATGGCGCGGACACGGGTTTTACGCAGCGTGACGATGCCGAATTCGGCCGCCACGAAGAAGCCGTTCAGTGCGACAAGAAAGAGCGCGAGAACGACAAATAAAAGATTTTCCATATAAAAGATGAGTTGATAAAAGGCGTAGCCGATAGGCATTGTACAACTCAAGCGGCGCCGAGCATTCCTTCATGTACCGCGGTCAGGATCGCTTCCACTGCCGGATGCTGGATCTTGCGCTCGTTCGAGATCGCGTAGAACTGTTCGCGCACTTCCGGCACCCGCCCCACGACCTCGGCCTGCAGCTGCTCGGCCAGGTCGGTGGCCAGCGCCGCCGGCGCGAAGAACAGCCCCAGGCCGCGCCGCCCGAAGGTATTGAGCAGGGCGTTGTCCTCGAATTCGCCGACCACGTCCGGGTGCACGCCGTTCACCTCGAGCCAGTCGTCGATCTTGGCGCGCAATGCATTATTGCGCGCGGGCAGCAACAGGGGCGCGCCTTTCAATCCTTTCGGGAAATTCTTGCCCCATTTCTGCGCCAGTTCGCGGCTGCCGACGACCAGCATCTCGCTCTCGAACAGCAGGTGGCTGAACACGCGCAGGGTGCTGCCGGCGGCCAGGGTGCGGTCGCTCAGCACCACGTCGAGCTTGTGCAGGGCGAGCTCGGCGAGCAGGGCCTCGTGCTGGTCCTCGAAGCAGACCAGGCGCACCGGGGTCGGCAGCTGGGTCGTCACCTCGAGCAGGCGGAAGGCGGTCAGCTTGGGCAGGGAATCGGAAATGCCGACCGTCAGGCGGGTGCGCAGGTTGCCGGCCTGGTCGAGCGCTTCCTGCATCTGTTCGCCCAGGAGAAAAATCTGGTCGGCATAGGTCAAGGCCAGGCGCCCGGCCTCGGTCAGGCTCAGGCGCCGTCCCTGCTGGGTGAACAGGGCCTTGCCGACCGCCTGCTCGAGCAGGGTGATCTGGCTGCTGACGGTCTGGACGGCCAAGCCGAGACGCTCGGCCGCGCGGGTAATGCTACCCTCCTTGGCCACGACCCAGAAGTAGTGCAGGTGGCGGAAATTCGGGATCGCGTGTTTCATATATTCCGTTTTTTCGAAGTAATGCTTCGATTATCTTCGCTTTTTCGATAGTTCGCAAAGCTCTAAACTTCCGTGCATCAACTTTCACATAGAAGGGATAACAACATGAAGCACTTCAGAGGATCCTTCCTCGTCACCATCATCTGTATGGGCCTGGCCGGCTGGTGGGGCTATGACCACGGCGGCGTCTCCGGCATGATGACCGCGATCGGTATCGCGGCCATCCTGTCGATCATGGAGGTGTCGCTGTCGTTCGACAACGCCGTGGTCAACGCCTCGGTCCTGAAGGGCTGGGACGAATTCTGGCTCAAGCTGTTCCTGGGCCTGGGCATGATCATCGCCGTGTTCGGCATGCGGCTCGTGTTCCCGCTGGTCATCGTCGCCGTGGCGGCCGACCTGGGCCTGACCGAGGTCTGGAACCTGGCGCTGACCGATCCGAAGTCGTTCTCGGGTCACCTGACGGCGCACCACGCGGAAGTGGCGGCCTTTGGCGGCATGTTCCTGCTGCTGGTCTTCCTGAACTTCCTGCTCGACGATGAGAAAGAAACCCACTGGCTGGGCAACTTCGAGAAGAAGCTCGGTTCGCTGGGCAAGGTGTCCTCGATCGCGGTGATGGTGGCGCTTGCGTCGCTGCTGTTCGCGTCGACCTTCGTTGACGCCGGCCAGAGGATGATTGTCCTGGTCGCCGGTATCTGGGGCATCCTGGTCTACGTCGGCGTGGACATGATCAGCGGCCTGCTCGAGAAGAGCGAGTCGGACGAGAACAGCAACGTGGGCGACATGGTCAAGCGCGGCGGTATCGGCGGCTTCCTGTATCTCGAAGTGTTGGATGCCTCGTTCAGCTTCGACGGCGTGATCGGCGCCTTCGCGATCACCTCGGACGTCGTGATCATCATGCTGGGCCTGGCGATCGGTGCGATGTTCGTGCGTTCGATGACGGTGTACCTGGTCCGCAAGGGCACGCTGGACGAGTTCGTCTACCTGGAGCACGGCGCGCACTACGCGATCGGTATCCTGGCCGTGATCATGCTGGCAAGTATGCATGTCCACGTGCCTGAGCTGATCACCGGCCTGACGGGTGTGGCCTTCATCGCGGCTTCGCTGTGGTCGTCGATCCGGTACAAGAAGAAGCATGCCGCGCTGGAAGCGGCTGGAGAGAAGCAAGTGGCGTAATGGCAGTACGGGCGGTGGCGATGGTTGCCACCGCCCGGGTAGGGAAACGGCGTACGGCGTGGGTTCAAGAACCCACCCTACGAAAACCGGCACCTGTAGGGTGGGTTCTTGAACCCACGCTGTCGGACCCGTAGCACAGAGTTACAGAATCACGCGAGAGCGCCATGAAAGGCGCCCCGCACAACGAACCGCCCGGCGAGCGGCAGAACACCAGCTCGCTGCGCGTACAACCCCGGTGTTCACAAGAAGTCCTCAATCTTAGGAGAAACACATCATGGCAATCAGTCTGCAAAAAGGCGGCAACGTCAACCTGTCGAAAGAAGCCCCTGGCCTGACCAACCTGAAGGTCGGCCTCGGCTGGGATACCCGCGCCACCGACGGCGCAGCCTTCGACCTCGACGGCGCCGTCTTCATGCTGAACAGCAGCGGCAAGGTCCGTTCGGACGCCGACTTCATCTTCTACAACAACCTGAAGTCGGCCGACGGCTCGGTCGTCCACTCGGGCGACAACAAGACCGGCGAAGGCGCGGGCGACGACGAAAGCGTCGCGATCGACCTGACCAAGGTGCCGGCCGACGTCGACAAGATCGTGCTGGCTGTGACCATCCACGACGCCGAGACCCGCCGCCAGAACTTCGGCATGGTCGGCAAGGCCTTCATCCGCTGCGTCAACGCCAACGGCGACGCGGAAATCGCCCGCTACGACCTGTCGGAAGACGGCTCGACCGAAGCGGCAATGATCTTCGGCGAGGTGTATCGTAATGGCGCCGACTGGAAATTCCGCGCCATTGGCCAGGGCTTCCAGGGCGGCCTGGGGCCGCTCGCCAAGAACTACGGCGTCAACGTTTAAACAATCAGGTTCGCGGTCCCCATGACCGGGGGCCGTTTTTAATAGGAAGCCAAAAGAAATGCCAACTTTTACCGTGACCGGAGATGTAGATCCCTTCCTGCACGTGTCGATGAGGAGAGGCGAGACCATCTATTGCGAATCCGACGCGATGGTGATGATGGAATCGACGCTCGACCTGAAAGGCAAGATGAAGGGCGGGCTCGGCAGCGCATTGATGCGCACCTTCGCCAACGGCGAATCGTTCTTCCAGCAGCACATCGAAGCGACGCGCGGCGACGGCGACTGCCTGCTGTCGCCGACCCTGCCGGGGGCGATGCAGATCGTCGACTGCGGCCCGAACCAGTACATCATCAGCGACGGCGCCTTCGTTGCCGCCAGCTCGGGCGTGGACCTGAAGGTGCGCACCCAGAGCCTGGGCAACGCGCTGTTCGCCAACAGCGGCGGCTTCTTCGTCACCGAGACGACGGGGCAGGGCCAGGTGGTGGTGTCGGGATTCGGTTCGATGTCGATGCTGGAAGTGGAGCCGGGCAAGGACGCGATCATCGACAACTCGCACGTGGTGTGCTGGGACAGCACGCTGCAGTACGAGATCTCGATCACGACCGGCACCAGCGGCGGCTTCCTCGGTAACCTGATCAACAGCCAAACCAGCGGCGAGGGCATGGTCCTGCGCTTTTCGGGCAAGGGCAAGGTCTACGTGTGTTCGCGTAACCGCGCCGCCTTCAAGGCCTGGATGCAAACGCCCGCGCGCTAAAACCAGGAGAGAACAATGTCAGTCAATCTGCAAAAAGGCCAGAAGATTTCGCTCAGCAAGGAAGGCGGCGGTGCACTCACCCGCGTCACCATGGGCCTGGGCTGGGACGCCATCAAGTCGAAGGGCTTCTTCGGCTTCGGCGGCAAGACCGAAAGCGTCGACCTCGACGCCTCGGTCGTGATGTTCGACGAATCGAACCGTCCGGTGGACGTGGTCTGGTTCCGCCAGCTGAAAAGCAAGGACGGCAGCATCGTCCACACCGGCGACAACCGCACCGGCGCCGGCGACGGCGACGACGAGCAGATCAACGTCGACCTGAGCAACGTGCCGGCCAACGTGAAGTCGCTGGTGTTCACGGTGAACAGCTTCACCGGCCAGAACTTCTCGCAGGTGCAGAACGCCTACTGCCGCCTGCTCGACGCTTCCGGCAACAAGGAAGTGGCGCGCTACGACCTGTCGGTGCAGGGCGCCCACACCGCCCAGGTGATGGCCAAGCTGTACCGTCACAACGGCGAGTGGAAGATGCACGCCATCGGCGAAAACGCCAGCGGCCGTACCTTCGACGACCTGATGCCGGCGATCACGCCGCACCTGTGATCGGTTTGCATAAGCGTCGATAAAAAAACCGGGGATGCGTCCCCGGTTTTTCTTTTTCCGCTTTCTCGCGCGTCAGCCAGGCAGAACCGCCGAGAAAATCGACCGGCGCAGGACCGCCTTGCCGGCGTCGATGCCATGCCGCGAAAACGCCGGCGGCAAGGCGACGCCATTGCCGTCCGCCGCGCCCTCGTGCGCAACGCTGCCTGGCGCAGCCGCTTCCCTGACCAGCATGTCGGCGCTGTTCGCGACATCGAAATACTCGTCCCAATGCACCGGCACCCGGTGCGAGCGGCCATCGCCGCCGCGCATCGACACGTAGTGGACGCGCTTGACGCTGCGAAAGCCGCTGGCCGTCACGCGCACTTTCTGCGCGCCGTCGGCCTCCTCGTGCATGGTGGTCTTCAGGATGCTGCGGGTGACGCAGTCGGGATGCTTGAACACCGCCTCGCCATGGTAATTGGCGATCGCTTCATGCTCCCAGAAACAGGGTTTGTGCGAATAGGTGTCCCTGTAGATGTCCGCATGCGGCCGATGCTGCTGGTACAGGGGGATGGCGAGCAGGGGCGCGATCCCGAAGTAGAACGACTTGAAGAAATCGTTGTGGTAGCCGTTGAAGAACGTGCGTGCGTGGGCCAGTTCGTAGGCATGGAATTTCCAGGGCGCGCCGCTGATATCGGTCTGGCGCATGTGGCCCGCCTCCACCACGTTGATCATCCGGGTTTTCTCGAACACGAAGGTGTCGCCGAAACCGATCGTACTGTCCTTCAGCAGCTTCAGCATTTCCTGCTGCGCCAGGGGCGTGAACAACAGCCGGAACTGCACTTCATGGTTGCGGTCCGTGGCAGCGAACAAGGCGTCGAATTCGCGGTTCGACATCACCGTAAACGTATTGCCCTCGCCAACATCCCGGGATTTCGCTTCCAGCTTCTTGATGGCGCGGTTCTTCCGCCATTTGTCGAACAGGCCGTCTTCCAGGCGCGAGAGTGTCGACGGGTTGCGGCTGAATACGAGGTCGGGCGCCGCCTCGTTGCCGTAGACGATGAAGGTCCGGTTTTCGTACTCGGGGAAGGGACGCTCGATCGATGCGTTCAAGGTCTCGTGGCGGGTCCTGGTTTCCCATTTGCCTTGCGCATTGAGGTGGCGTTCCGTCCAGCTGATCTGGAGCGAGCCATGGTAGGTCTTGCTGCCCATCCAGTGCGACAGGGTTCGGGTAAGAATGAACGGGTTGCCGTTCAATACGCCGCTGTGCGAGAACACGATGGAGTGGTCGTCGCCGAGCTGGCCGGACCAGCCGAAGCCCTTGCGCAGCTCGTCCATGCGGCCGTTGCTGAAATAGGCGTCGAAGGCGATGCGCGGCACCGTTTTCTGCACCAGCTTCGCCACGATGTCCCAGTCGTACAGGCGGTTCAGCGGCGCCATCTGGCCCCAGGCCACGGCGCGCTTCGCGTCGCAGGCTTCCTGCAGCCGTTTCAGCTGGGCGTCGGAATCGTTGATGACGCGGTTCAGCCACAGCATCGCAGGCACCAGCGCCAGCGCCGGCAGCGCGAGCCATGGCCAGGTGTAATAGGCGAGGATATACAGCGCCGCCAGCAGCGCGCAGGCGATGGCGAAGCCGCGCAGGATGCGCCAGCCCTTGTTCGAGCTGCCTTCGCCGGCGGCCCGCTGTTCGAGCTCGCGCAGTTCCCGCACCGTCTGGATATTGGCGTTCTCGTCGACGCCGGAGCGGCGCACGAGGTCCTCGAAAAAGTCCGAGGTATGCTCGACGTGGGCAGCCCTGAAATGGGACGCGTACTGCTCCAGCGGCTCGTGGACGTCGTCGATCAAAAGAAGACGCTCCGGGCGGCAGCCTTGGTCTCGGCGGAGGCGGTGAAGGGAATGCGCGTGGTGTAGCCCGCGCGCGCCGCCACGATCTGCCTGGTCGGCCAGGCAAAGATGTCCTGGTTCCACATGCCGACGGTATCGTTATACAGCGTGCGCGCCGCGGTCACTTCCTTTTGCAGATAACTGTTCTGGCGCATGGCGTCGGCGATGACGGCCTGCGCTTTCAGCTCCGGATAGGCTTCGCAGGCCAGGTTGATGCGCGAGAAAATACCGTCGATTTTCTGGGACGCCTGGTTGCGTTCGGCATCGGCGTGATGGCCGCTCCGATACGCCGCGACCGACTTCATCACATCCTTGTCGAGATCGATCGCTTTCGCGACCAGGCCCACCACGTTGTTCAGGACGACGACGCGCTGCTCCAGGTAATTGTCGATCTGCGAGGCATCGGCCTGGATTTTCTGCTGCAGCTTGCGCAGGTTCGCCAGGGCGAACACCTTCATGAACTGGAAGGCCACGCCGGGCAGGGCGCCCAGCACCAGCAGTCCCAGGCTGTAGTTTCGCGGCAACGCATCGGTCAGCAGGGCCACGGCGCCGATAAGCGGAATGACCGTCCACAGGGCAATTTCGAAGAGCAGCGAACCGGTGCCGATCTGGACGGGAATCTGCTTGTTGATGACGTTGACATCGCGGCCGGCCTGGTCCACCGGGCCAGTGACTTCGTCCAATTCGTTTGCCATAGCTAAAAGATCCTTTGTTTTGAAAATATGCGTTGTTTTTGTGAGAGCGCCTGGAAAGCAAGCTCAAGATTATAAATTGCTTTTAATCACTTTTTGTTGTCATCGTATCTTGCACAACATGACGCGACCAAGTGCGGCAACCGGCCTGTTCGGGCCGTTTTTCTCTTTGCATCAACGGTTTGGGAATCGTGCGCTTGTTGTAAAAATGAAAGACCCGGTAGACTGTCGCGGAGCTGGACAATCCTTGCCGATGGGACGGCGAGGCAGCTCTTTTCCTGCCCGGTCCATGCACGTGCGATTGCATGGCCACAACACAATGCAACGACAAACACTATGCTCACTACCCTGCTCGAATGGTTCCTCCACCTCGACCGCCATCTTGCCGTCCTGGCGGCCGACTACCACATCCTGGTCTACGTGCTGCTGTTCGCCGTGATCTTCGTCGAAACGGGGGTGGTCGTCATGCCCTTCCTGCCTGGCGACTCGCTGCTGTTCGTCACCGGCGCCCTGGCGGCGAAAGGCCTGCTGTCGCTGCCGGTGCTGATCCCGCTGTTGATCGTCGCGGCGGTGCTCGGCGATATCGTCAACTTCGCGATCGGCACCATGTTCCGCGATCGCATCAAGAATGGCTACCGGCTGCGCTTCATCAAGGCCGAGCACATCGCCCATACCGAGCGCTTCTTCGAACGCCATGGCCCCAAGACCATCGTGCTGGCGCGCTACGTTCCCATCGTGCGCACCCTGGCGCCCTTCGTCGCCGCACTGGGCAGCATGCGCTATTCCACCTTCCTGTCCTATAACGTCATGGGCGGCACCTTGTGGGTGGTCTCCCTGACGGTGGCCGGCTTCGCCTTCGGCAACATCAAGTGGGTGAACGAGAACCTGACCGCGGTCATCCTCGGCATCATCGTGCTGTCGCTGGTGCCGGGCATCGTGGCCTGGCTCCAGGAGCGTGCGCGCAGCAGGCGCAGCAACCCGGGCGCCTGATTCGGGCGCGGCAATGTCCGCGGGCGGGCCGGGGCCAGCCACATGGCCCCGGCAACCATGACACGCCGCACCCGCAAAGCTATAATCGGCGCCTTCGTCCCAGAGGAATGCGCCATGTCTCTACTCGATCACCAGCTCGAACTGCTGTCGCCTGCGAAAACCGCCGAGATCGGCCGCGAGGCCATCCTGCATGGCGCCGACGCCGTGTATATCGGCGGCCCCGCCTTCGGCGCCCGTCACAACGCCAGCAATTCGCTGGAAGAGATCGCCAGCCTGGTGCAGTTCGCCCACCGCTACCGCGCGCGCATCTTCGTGACGATGAACACGATCATGCACGACGCCGAGCTCGAGCTGGCGCGCAAGCAGGTCTGGCAGCTGTACGAGGCGGGCGTCGATGCGCTCATCATCCAGGACATGGGACTGCTGGAAATCGACCTGCCGCCGATCCAGCTGCACGCCAGCACCCAGTGCGACATCCGCACCGTGGAGAAGGCGAAGTTCCTGGGCGACGTCGGCTTCTCCCAGCTGGTGCTGGCGCGCGAGCTGACGGTCGAACAGATCCGCAAGATCCGCGCCGAGGTCGACACGCCGCTCGAATACTTCATCCATGGCGCGCTGTGCGTCGCGTTTTCCGGGCAGTGCTACATCTCGCACGCGGACACGGGCCGCAGCGCCAACCGCGGCGACTGTTCCCAGGCCTGCCGCCTGCCCTATACGCTGACCGACGCCAAGGGCGGGGTCGTCGCCTACGACAAGCACCTGCTGTCGATGAAGGACAACGACCAGAGCCGCAACCTGGAAGCGCTGATCGACGCCGGCATCCGCTCGTTCAAGATCGAAGGGCGCTACAAGGACATGGGCTACGTGAAGAACATCACGGCCCACTACCGCCTGCTGCTCGACGAGATCCTGGAGCGCCGCGCGGCGGGTCGTTCCGGATTCGTGCGCGCCGCCAGCGGCCACACGCAGATCTTCTTCACGCCGGACGTCGACAAGAATTTCAACCGCGGCCACACCGACTATTTCGCCCAGGGCCGCCAGGACGACATCGGCGCCTTCGATTCGCCCAAGTACCTGGGCGTAGAGGTCGGCGCCGTCACCAAGGTCGGCACTGACCACTTCGAGATGATGACCGACGTCGCCCTGGCCAACGGCGACGGCCTGAACTACATGAACAAGCGCACCAGCGTCGGCGTCCAGGTCAACACGGTGCAAAAGCTCGGCGAAAGCGAGGACGGCCAGCGCTGGCGCGTGTTCCCGAACGAGCCGGTCAGCGCCTTGCCCGGCCTGAAACCCGGCACGCAGGTGCACCGCAACCGCGACCACCAGTGGGAAGCGGCGCTCACGAAGCGCTCGGCCGAGCGCAAGGTGGCGCTGCACCTGACCCTGGGGGAGCTGGACGACGGCCTTTCCTTGACCCTGCGCGACGAGGACGGGATCGAGACCGTGACGCACGCGCAGCTGGCGCTGCAGCCGGCGCACAACCTTGATCAGGCCGATGCGGCGCTGCGTACCAGCCTGACCAAGCTGGGCAACACGATGTTCGAAGCCGACGGCATCGTGCTAGCGCTGTCGCAACCGTGGTTCGTGCCAGCCGCCGCCATCAATGCGCTGCGGCGCGACGCCGTGGCGGCGCACGAGGCGGCGAGACTGGCCGCGTGGGAGCGCCCCGAGCGCAAGGCGCCGGCGGAACCGCCCGCCGTGTATCCGGCGACCCAGCTGTCCTACCTCGCCAACGTCTACAACGAAAAGGCGCGCGCGTTCTACCACAAGCACGGCGTGGGCCTGATCGACGCGGCCTACGAGGCGCACGAGGAAGCGGGCGAGGTGTCGCTGATGATCACCAAGCACTGCCTGCNNCTGTGCCCGAAACAGGCCAAGGGCGTGCAGGGCGTGCAGGGCCAGGTGAAGGCCGAGCCGATGACGCTCACGTCGGGCGAGGACACCTACACGCTGCGCTTCGATTGCAAGCCCTGCGAGATGCACGTCGTCGGTGCCATGAAGCCCGGCATCCTGCGCTCGCCGCCGCCGTCCGCCGTGCCGTATAGCACGGTGACCTTCCATCGCAAGCGGCCCGCGTAAGGACCGCTGCGCGGCGTGCCGCGTAGGGTGGGCGCCCCGTGCNNTCCGTGCCCACGCGTTACGTGCGCGTCCGTTCTGCGTTGGCTGCGATGTATCGCCCGCTAACGTTGACCTTGGCCGGGCTCTCGATTCATTGGACACTTTGCGGGCGATACCTCGCTGCCGCTGACTGTCGGTCACGTGCGTAATGCGTGGGCACAGCGTGCCCACCCTACGGCCATCCGCGCATTCCCTTGAATCGGAGCCTTGTGTCCCGATTTTTTCGCCTTCCAGTCAATATTTCCTGTTGACATGTTCGATATCGTCGTCTACTGTATTAATCAACTAATACAGCAGACACCATGACCACCCATTCCGCCCACCTGTTTTCGATTTCCACCGGGTCGCCCGAACCGATCTACCGCCAGCTCGTCGAGCAGGTCAAGCGCCTGGTCGCGGCCGGCCAGATGGTGCCGGGCGACGGCATGCCATCCGTGCGCGAGCTGGCGCAAGCGCTGGCGCTGAACCCGATGACCGTCTCCAAGGCCTACAGCCTGCTCGAGATGGAAGGGGTGCTGGCGCGCCGCCGCGGGCTGGGCATGGAAGTGGCCGCACGCGCCGGCGGCGGAAAGAGCGCGCTTGAGCGCGCCGAACTGCTGCGCCCGACCCTGGAACGCGCTGCCGTCGAAGCGCGCCAGCTCGAACTCGATCCCGACACCGTTGTTTCCCTCTTTACCCAAATCCTGAAGGAACAAGCATGACCACACCGATCATCCAGAGCAGTTCGATCAGCAAGCATTTCGGCAGCGCCATGGTATTGGACCAGCTCGACTGGCAAGTGATGCCGGGGCAGGTGATCGGCCTGCTCGGCCGCAACGGCGCCGGCAAGTCGACCCTGCTCGAATGCCTGCTCGGCCTGCGCGAGACCGACAGTGGGTCGGTCCGCATCTACGGCGAGGACGTGGCGCGCCTGTCGGACGCCACCCGCGCCCGCATCGGCTACGTGCCGCAGAAATCCGACCTGTTCGAATGGATGACGCCGCGCCAGATGCTGGGCTACTTCCAGGCCCTGTACCCACGCTGGAACGCGGCCAAGGTCGACGCGCTGCTGGAGCGCTGGGGCTTCGACGCTCTGATGCAGGAGAAGCCGATCAGCAAGCTCTCCGGCGGCGAGCAGCAGCGCCTGTCGATCATCCGCGCGCTGGCCCACGATCCGGAACTGCTGGTGCTGGACGANNGGTGGGGGGGGAGCCGGTCTCGAGCCTGGACCCGGTCGGCCGGCGCGACTTCCTGCGCGAGCTGATCGACGGCGTGATCGAGCGCGGCACCACGGTGGTGTTCTCGACCCACATCCTGTCGGACCTGGAGCGCGTCGCGCTCGATCTCGCCTTCCTGCGCGACGGCAAGATCGCGTTGCAGGGCCGGCTCGACGAGTTGCTCGAAGGCGCGCGCCGCGTCGTCGGCCCGGCGGCGCTGCTCGACGGTAAACCGCTGGCGGGCGAACTGCGGCGCCAGCGCG
>DOUW01000411.1:15485-15853 GCA_003520365.1 Massilia sp. | reverse complement strand
CATCGGCGGCCGGGCTGGCCTCGTGCAGCGCCCCCGGGCCCGCGCTTTGCACACGCGCCGCCAGCGCGCCGGCGGCGGCGCGCAAACCCTCGTCGAAAGCAAGCTGGGCCGGGGTCCAGGCCAGCAGGTAGGTCAGCGCGGCGGCGCCCAGGTTGACGACCAGGATGGGCGCGACCAGCCATTTGAGCAGGCGCAGCCGGATGCTGCTCATGAAGGCGTGCTCATGAAGGCGTGCCGGATGCAGGCGCGCTCATGGCAGCGCTTCGAGCAGGTAGCCGAAGCCGCGGATGGTGCGCAGAGTGACGCCGGCGCCATCGAGCTTGAGGCGCAGGCGCGAAACGTAGACCTCGACCGCGTTCAGGGTCAGG
>DOUW01000411.1:0-15464 GCA_003520365.1 Massilia sp. | reverse complement strand
ATCTGCTGCTTCGACACCACCCGGCCCGCGTGCTGGAGCAGGTATTCGAGCACGGCCCACTCGCGCACCGACAGCTCGAGCGGGCGTTCTCCGACACGCGCGCGGCGTGCACCGCTGTCGAGCACGATGTTGCCGAGAGCCAGGATATTGCTCTTCGGCGCGTTGCGGCGCGCCAGGGCGCGGATCCGCGCCACCAGTTCCGGGGTGGCGAAAGGTTTGACAAGGTAGTCGTCGGCGCCGGTTTCCAGGCCGCGCACGCGGTCCTCGACGGCGTCGCGCGCGGTGAGCAGCAGCACCGGGGTGGCGTCGCCGCGCGCACGCAGGCGCCGCACCACTTCGAAGCCGTCGATACCGGGGAGGCCAATGTCGAGCACGGCGACGGCAGGCGCATTGCGCTGCAGGAGAGTGTCGGCGTGGAGGCCATCGCAGGCGAGCTCGACCTGCATGCCCTGGGCTTGCAGGGTGCGGCTCAGGCCGTCGGCAAGGACGGCGTCGTCTTCCACGAGCAGGATGTGCATGCGCGAACGGGATGGAGAAAAAAGCGTTGGCGCACATTATGGTCCAAATTCTTTCCGGACCCAAACAAAAGGAAAAACCGGGCAATGATTTGCCGCATCTTTCCTAGTAGGACTGGACTGACAAAACATCCTACGTCCAGCCTACACAGGGGCAACCCCTAATCTTATGTTCGGCAACAGACGATAGCTTTAATGTACACACATCGCGATGAGGCAATGTCAACAGTGCCTCCAGCAATCGCCCCTGACGTAGTAAAGCTAGAGATAAGAGGACAGAAAATGAACAACGCTCAACTTGGTGGTGCCACGCAAAAAGCGCAATCGGTCAACCAGATTCCTTCGACCAAGGAGGCAATCAAAGCTGCGTCGCGTCCAGTTGTCAGTGTCAGCGGTACCCAGCAGAACGAACTGCTGGCCGCGCTCCCGCGCCAAGACCTGGAAACCCTGTTCGAGCACCTGGAACTGGTTCCCCTGCCATTTGGCAAGGAACTGTTCGAGTATGGCAGTAAATTGGAATACGTGTATTTTCCGACGACGGCAATCGTGTCGCTGTTGTATGTGATGGAAGACGGCGCCACGACCGAGATCGCCGTCGTAGGACATGAGGGCGTGGTCGGCGTGTCGCTGTTCATGGGCGAGCGCGCCATGTGCAGCGCCGTCGTGCAGAGCGCCGGCTACGGCTACCGCCTGAAAACCCAGTACCTGCGTGATGCCTTCATGGCCGGCGGCGCCCTGCCCCAGCTCCTGATGCGCTACACCAACGCCCTGTTCGCCCAGATGGCCCAGAACGCCGTCGGCGGCCGCCACAGCTCGATCGAGCAGAAGCTGTGCCGCTGGCTGCTGGACCGCCTGGACCGTTCGCCGGGCAACGAGCTGAAAGTGACCCAGGAACTCATCTCCATCATGCTGGGCGTGCGCCGCGAGAGCATCACCGCCGCCGCCGGCAAGCTGCAGGACGAGGGCCTGATCCAGTACCGCCGCGGCAATATCACCGTCCTCGACCGCGCCGGCCTGGAAGAGTACGCCGGCGAATGCTACAAGGTCGCCAAGACCGAATACGACCGCCTGCTGATGGACGTGGCCGCTCGCTAAGCGAGCATGGCGAGGGGCGCGGCGCCTGTCAGGCGCGGCCGCCCCTTTCACCTGCCGAGGCCACTTCCAGGCCGAGGCCTTCCCCGAGATCGTCGTTCCCCATCGCCGGCAAGACTGGCGATGGGACCGGCGATTTTGCTTTGGGAGCATCCACCGGGTAGACCGGTACGGCCGGCATGTCCGGCGCAAGGTGCGCTGCCGGACCGTCACCCCCGCCGTCCAGCGGAATGCTGGCGCGTACGCAGGTTCCTACCCCGTTGACGCCGCGACTGACGTCGAGTTTGCCTCCCAACAACAGCGCGCGCTCGCGCATGCCCAGCAGGCCATGCGACTTCGAACGCATCAAGGCGTCCGGCGCGATGCCGATGCCGTCGTCCGTGACTTCCAGGCTCAGCTCCCCGTCTTCCCGGCCCAGGTGGACGATGACGTTGCGCGCCCGTGCATACTTGGCGATGTTGTTGAGCGACTCCTGGACGATGCGGAACAGCGCGATCGCATGCATCGGGCCGGCGGCATCGATGTCGCCTTCGACCAGCACGTCGCAGTCGAGTCCGGTGACGCGGGCGTAATCCTCGCAATAGCTCTGCAACGCGGCGGCCAGGCCCAGGTTGTCGAGCAGGCTCGGGCGCAGGTCCTCGACGATGCGGCGCTTCAGCTGCACGGTGTCGACCAGGGTGCCGCGCGCCCGGACGAGCATGGCGGCCAGGTCCGGCCGACTGCCCTGCAATTGCTCGGCGACGCTGTTCATGTCCATGCCGATCGCCGTCAGGTTGGCGCCCATTTCGTCGTGCAGTTCGCGCGCCAGCTTCGCCTTTTCTTCTTCCGACACGTGGATCAGGTGGCGCGACAGCACCGACAACTGCTCGGTGCGCCGTGCAACGATGAGTTCGAGCTGTTCGTTGGTTTGCTGCAGCGCGTGCTCGGCGTCGATGCGGGCGGCGAAACTGCTGCGGATCAGGCGGTAAAACAGCAGCAGCACGAAGATCGCGGCCGCGTTGATGCCCAGGCCGAGGATGACGGCATGCTGGTACTGGCCGTAGAAGCCGGCACTGCGCGCTTTCAACAACTCGTTCTGCTCGCTGAGCATGATCACCACTTGCAGGCGGATCTCGTCGCTGTCGCCGTCGCTGGGCGCGCCGGTGATGGCGAGGATGTCGTTCAGCCCGCCCTGGCGATAGATGGTCAGCGCCTGCTGCATCATGCCGAGCTGGCGTTCGACCAGCTCGCGCAACTGGGACAGGTTCTTCTGCTGCGAGGGATTATCCGCCAGCAAGGTGCCGAGCTTGCGCAACTGGCTGTCGATGCGGGTCGGCGCCATCTGCACGCTGCCCAGGTAGAGATCCGAACCCGACAGGAAATAGCCGCGCAGATTGCTTTCGGCATCGGTCACGAGCAGGTTCAGGTGCTGCAGCTCGTCGGTGACCTGGGAAGTACGCTCCTGCAGGCTGTTGGCGGCCTTCAGGCCGTCGAGGTTGCGCAGCAGGAAGTAGCCATTGACCACCAGGATCAGCACGCAGACAAAACACAGCAGTGTCTTGTACAGCGGCAGCGCACGCGCGCGCTGGGGAGCAGGATCAAGGGTGAAGTACATCGACTGGGTTCCTTTCGCGCAACTTTGGCGGACCGGGCGATTATAGCCCCGTACGGGTTCGAGCGCAGCCGCCAGGGGGCTGGATTGTAGGCGGGAGGAAACAGAAAGCGCGTGAGCGGCAAGCAGTGAACCGGAGCGCGGTCACGACGCGAGGACTTGCGTGCGGCATGCGCCAGGTGCGGCATGAGGCCGCATGTTGCCGCAGGTTGCCGAATAGGTCCGGCGAAGGCGGACGCCGGACGGCGTCCGCATCCTGCTTAGTCGAGCAGGTTGTTCTTCATTGCGTAGTAGGTCAGGTCGCTGTTCGACTGCAGGCCCATCTTTTCCATGATGCGGGTGCGGTAGGTGGACACGGTCTTGATCGACAGCGAGAGCGCATTCCCGATGTCGGACACGGTCGCGCCCTTGGCCAGGCGCAGGAAGACCTGGAACTCGCGGTCCGACAGCTCGGTATGCAGCGCGGTGTTGGGGTCGCGGTCGAAGCTCTGGGCCAGCAGTTCGCCGACGGTCGACGACACGTAGCGCCGGCCCTGGTAGACGGTACGCACGGCGGTCTTGAGCTCGTCGGCGTCGCACTCCTTGTTCAGGTAACCGTTCGCGCCCATCTTGAACAGGTTGAGCGCATATTGTTGTGCCGGATAGCCGGAGAGAATCAGCACCGGCAGGTTGGGTTGGCCCTGGCGGATGGTGCGCAGGATATCGATCCCGCTCTGGTCCGGCATGGCGATGTCGAGCAGCAGCACGTCGCAGATCTCGCGACGGGCAATGTCCAGCGCCTCGCGACCGGTGGCGCCTTCGGCGACGACTTCGAACTCGCCGGAGGACGAGAAAATCTGTTTGAAACCTGCTCGAACTATCTGGTGATCGTCACAAATGGCAACGCGTATCATTGTCTTCCCTTAAATTTTCCTGGCACAGGAAAGAGCCGGAGGAACGTTTTCACGCCCGGCTGTCATGCGTTGGATGAGCTAAGCGCATGTAACATTTTAGCACTTCGCGGCCTTAGTACAACAGCCGCACGAATGCATGAGTTAAGCCGGACTTAAGAGCGTATTCCGGTCAGAAATAAGCATTGCTGGCGTGCATGTCGCCATCAATCGCTGCCCTGAGTGGAGAGGCGCTAAGCCGGCCGGGAACCGTGTTTTAACAATGCGAGGATACCGAGCAGCTCTTCGCGCAGTTTCGGCACGTCGACAGTCGGCGCTTCCTCGATCGGGGCTGGTTCGATGCCGCCGGCCAGGTCGCTGGCGCGGCTGTCGAGGCGATTGCGGGCGCCGCTGATGGTGAAGCCTTGCTCGTACAGCAACTCGCGGATACGCCGGATCAGCAGCACCTCGTGGTGCTGGTAGTAACGGCGGTTACCACGACGTTTGACTGGCTTCAGCTGAGTAAATTCCTGCTCCCAGTAGCGCAGCACATGCGGCTTGACCCCGCACAATTCGCTGACTTCGCCGATCGTGAAGTAGCGCTTGGCCGGGATCGGCGGCAAGGCAGCGAGTTCGTTCTTGTTCGGACGGTCGTTCATGGCTCACTTATGCAGCGCGCGCCAGGGATGCCGGACTGGTCTCTTCGACCATGCCCTTCAGTTTCTGGCTGGCGTGGAAAGTCACGACGCGGCGCGCCGTGATCGGGATCTCTTCCCCGGTTTTCGGATTGCGGCCCGGCCGCTGCGGCTTGTCGCGCAACTGGAAGTTGCCGAAGCCCGACAGCTTGACGGCCTCGCCGCGCTCGAGCGCGTTACGGATCTCGTCGAAGAAGGTCTCGACCATGTCCTTGGCCTCGCGCTTGTTCAGTCCGACCTGCTCGAACAGCAGTTCGGCCAGCTCGGCCTTGGTGAGGGTCGGCAGGTCCTTCTCGGCTTCCTTCCGTACCCGCGCCACCTGCATCGCGCGATGCAGGTCGGCCGCCAGTGCTTCCTGGAATACGGCCGTGTCTACGTCGTTATGGTTAATTTTGAAGCCCTGCCTTCAGATCAAACGTTTTGGAAATTACCCGCGCAATTTAGCGCTGTGTTTTTCTTTTGCCGCCTCGGCCACGGCAGCCATCACGGCCTCCACGGCGTCGTCCTGCAAGGTCGATTGAGTATCTTGCAAGCTAAAGCGGAAAGCAAGCGATTTTTCGTCCGCTTCCAGCCCCTTGCCGCGGTATTCATCAAACAAAACAACGGCTTGCAGAATCTTGCCGTTCGGATGCACGCTGGCGGCGGCGCTCAGGGAATCGAGCACGGCCTGGGCCGGCACGTCCTGTTTCACCACCAGCGCCAGGTCGCGCGTGGCGCCCGGGAACTTCGAAATCTCGGTGTGGCGCGGCACCGAACGCGCCTGCAGCGCGGCGGCATCGACCTCGAACAGCACCGGCGCCTGCGGCAGGTCGTACTTCTGCAGCCAGCGCGGATGCAGTTCGCCGATGAAGCCGACGACCTTGCCGTCGACTTCGACCGTCGCGCAGCGGCCCGGATGCAGCGCTGCGTGCTCAGCCTTATTGAAGCGTACCACACGCGGGGCAAACAGGGCTTCCAGGTCGGCCTTCACGTCGAAGAAGTCGACCGCGCGGGTCGGCGCGCCCCACTGCTCGTCCAGCGCCGGACCGTAGGCGATGGCGCCGACGCGCTTGGGCTGGTCGAAGCCGGCCACCGACAGCGGACCGTCGACGGCATCCGGGTTGCGCTTGAACACGGCGCCGACCTCGAACACGCGCACGCGTCCGGCCTTGCGGTTCAGGTTGTAGCGCACGTTGGCCAGCAGGCCGCCGATCAGGGTCGAGCGCATCACGCTCATCTGGCTGGCGATCGGGTTCTGCAGCCTGATCGGCTGCTCGTTCGCGGCGAAGTCCTGCTCCCAGGCGCTTTCCACGAAGCTCATGTTGACCACTTCCTGGTAACCCAGGTCGGCCAGCTGGTGGCGGACGGCGAACAGCGAGCGCGTGTTTTCCGGCTCGATCAGCATCGCCGACGGCGCCACCGGCGGGTTGGCCGGAATGTTCTCGAAGCCGTAGACGCGCGCCACTTCCTCGATCAGGTCTTCCTCGATCTCGATGTCGAAGCGGTAGGACGGCGCGGTGACCGCGAACTGCCCTTCCTCGCGGATGAACGGCAGGCCCAGGCGGGTGAAGATGTCGGCCACCATGTCGTCGGTGATGGCGACGCCGATGACCTTCGCGGCGCGCGCGGTGCGCAGCACGACCGGCGCGCGCTGCGGCAGGTTGACGACCTGGTCGTCGACCGGGCCGACTTTCGTGTCGGCGGTGCCGCAGATCTCGACGATCAGCGCGGTGATGCGCTCGATGTTATCGACGGTGCCGGCGAAATCGACGCCGCGCTCGTAGCGGTGCGCCGCGTCGGTCGAGAAATTGTAGCGGCGGGCGCGGCCCTGGATCGCGTTCGGCCACCAGAAGGCCGCTTCCAGGTAGATGTCGGTGGTGTCGAGGGTCACGGCGGTCGAGTCGCCGCCCATGATGCCGGCCAGCGATTCGATTTCCTTCTCGTCGGCGATCACGCCGACCCATTCGTCGACTTCCACGGTGTTGCCGTTCAGGAGTTTTACGCTCTCGCCTTTCCTGCCCCAGCGTACGTCCATGGAACCGTGGATCTTCGCCAGGTCGAACACGTGCGAGGGCTGGCCGGCTTCCAGCATGACGTAGTTGGAGATGTCGACCAGGGCCGACACCGAGCGCTGGCCCGAGCGTTCCAGGCGGCGCTTCATCCATTCCGGCGTCGCGGCCTTCGCGTTCAGGCCGCGGATCACGCGGCCCGAGAAGCGGCCGCACAGCTCCGGCGCCGAGACTTTCACCGGCAGGACCTCGTCGGTGGTGACGGCGGCCGGGCGCGGGGCCGGGAAGCTGAGCGGCGAGCCGGTCAGGGCCGACACTTCGCGCGCCACGCCCAGCACCGACAGGCAGTCCGCCTTGTTCGGGGTCAGCTTGATGGTGAACTTCAGGTCGTTCAGGCCGAGGTAGTCGCGGATGTTGGCGCCGACCGGCGCGTCTTCCGGCAGCTCCATCAGGCCGCTGCTCTCCTCCGAGATCTTCAGTTCCTTGGCCGAGCACATCATGCCCTGCGACTCGACGCCGCGCAGCTTGCCGACCTTGATTTCGAAGGGCTTGCCGTCGGCGCCCGGCGGCAGCACGGCGCCGGCCTTGGCGCAGATCGCCTTCATGCCCGCGCGCACGTTCGGCGCGCCGCAGACGATGTTGAGCAAGGTGCCCGTGCCGACGTCGACCTGGCACACATTCAGGCGGTCGGCGTTCGGGTGCTTCGCCACTTCGACCACTTCGGCCACCACCACGTTCGAGAACGGCGGCGCGACGGCTTCCACCTCCTCGACTTCGAGGCCGGACATGGTCAGCAGGTGGGCCAGTTCGTCCGAATTCATTTTCGGATCGACCAGGGAACGGAGCCAGTTTTCGGAGAATTGCATAATCTTTTTACCTTGTAGCTGCGCTATTTATCAGGTTTTCTTATAAATGACCGAGGAGGCCGGAGCATGCTCGACGGCTCCCTCCATGTGCCATTTTCAGTTGAACTGCTTGAGGAATCGCAGGTCGCCCTCATAGAACAGGCGCAGGTCGTTGATCCCGTAACGCAGCATCGTCAGGCGCTCGAGGCCGGAGCCGAACGCGAAGCCGATGAACCGTTCCGGGTCCAGGCCGAAGTTACGTACGACGGTCGGGTGGACCTGGCCGGCGCCCGACACTTCCAGCCAGCGGCCTTTCAGCGGACCCGAACCGAAGGCGATGTCGATCTCGGCCGACGGTTCCGTGAACGGGAAGTAGGACGGACGGAAACGCACCTGCAGGTCGTCGGTTTCGAAGAAAGCCTTCACGAAGTTCAGGTAGACACCCTTCAGATCGGCGAAGGAAATGTCTTCGCCGATCCACAGGCCTTCGACCTGGTGGAACATCGGCGAGTGGGTGGCGTCGGAGTCGACCCGGTAGGTGCGGCCTGGCGCGATCACCTTGATCGGCGGCGTGTGGGTGCGGGCATAGCGCACCTGCATCGGGCTGGTGTGGGTGCGCAGCAGCAGCGGTTTGCCGGTGCTGTCTTCACCCTCGATATAGAAGGTGTCCTGCATCGAACGCGCCGGGTGGTTCTCGGGGCTGTTCAGGGCGGTGAAGTTGGTCCAGTCGGTTTCGATTTCCGGGCCGTCGGCCACGTCGAAGCCGATCGAGCGGAAGATCTGCTCGACGCGTTCCCAGGTGCGCATCACCGGATGGATGCCGCCCATCGAGCGGCCGCGGCCAGGCAGGGTGACGTCGATGCTTTCCGCGTTCAGGCGCGCTTCCAGCTGGGCGTTGGCCAGGGCCTCGCGGCGCGCGGTCAGTGCCTGTTCGATTTTTTCTTTTGCGGCATTGATCAGGGCGCCCTGGGCCTTGCGCTGTTCGGGCTCGAGCTTGCCGAGACCCTTCATCAGTTCGGTCACCTGGCCGGTCTTGCCCAGGTATTTGGCTTTCGCGTTTTCCAGCGCGGCCGCATCGAGCGAGGCGCCAAAGTCAGCCTGTGCCGAGACGACGAGTTCTTCCAGCGAGTTCATGCGTATTCTTTTCCTGTTTTTGGGTGGCGGGAGGCGCCACAAGGACCTGGGAATGGCGCGGCTGGCAGTTGCGAAAACGCGACAGGCCGCTGCTCTTTTCGGGTACTTATAATCAAAAACGGGGCACAGGTCTGAACCTCTGCCCCGCTTCTAAGGCGCCGCTCGCGCGGCGCCGGTCTTGCTAACCGGTTGCTTTAGGCAGCCAGCTTGGCCTTGACGGTGTTGACAATCGCGGCGAACGCCGGCTTGTCGTGCACAGCCATGTCGGCCAGGACTTTACGGTCCAGTTCAATCGCGGACTTCTTCAGGCCGTTCATGAATGCGCTGTAGGTCATGCCGTGCGAACGCGATGCAGCGTTGATACGGGTGATCCACAGTGCGCGGAAGACGCGCTTCTTGTTGCGGCGGTCGCGGTATGCGTACTGGCCAGCGCGCATGACTGCTTGCTTGGCAATACGGAATACTTTGCTGCGACGGCCACGGTAGCCTTTGGCAAGCTCAAGAACTTTCTTATGACGGGCACGTGCAGTAACCCCACGTTTTACTCGAGGCATATTCGCTCCTTAGTGTGAGATTAAGCAGATGGCATCATGCGGTAGACGCTGGTCACGTCCGACGCATTGATGTTACGGGTGCCGCGCAGCTGGCGCTTGTTCTTGGTCGTCTTCTTGGTCAGGATGTGACGCTTGAACGCCATGCCCGACTTGACGGTACCGCCCGGACGCACGCGAAAACGCTTCTTCGCGGAGCTCTTGGTTTTCATTTTTGGCATAGTCTTCTGTCCTTTGACGGACAGCCTCATATGTAACAGGATTGCAGGTGGCGGCAACGCCGCTCTTGGATGCCTGCTTTCACTTGTTTTGCAGCGAGTGTGAACCCACTACAACCTGTTTCGAGAAACAGGAACCGTAGATTCTAGCACAGGTTACGGGGAAATAGTGTTGTGGATCAGGGGTTTGTAGGGTGGGCTCTCGAGCCCAAGCGGTAGAGCGGTCGCTCAGCCGCGGCAGAAGCAAACATCGATTCGTCCGCATCCCGGATGCGTTTTGACGGCGCAGGCACGGACACGGTGAGACCGCGTGGGCTCAAGAGCCCACCCTACGAAAAACCAAAACCAAAACAACAAAGGCCAGGCCCGGCGCGGCAGCTTGCGCTGCGGCGCCGGACCTGGCCCATGGCGAATCTGGCGAAACGAAGAATTACTTCTTCTTTTTCGGCGCGATGATCATGATCATCTGGCGCCCTTCCATCTTCGGGAACTGCTCGACCTGGCCGTAAGCCTCGAGGTCGGCCTTCAGGCGCTCGAGCATGCGGAAACCGATGTCCTGGTGCGCCATCTCGCGGCCGCGGAAGCGCAGCGTGATCTTGGTCTTGTCGCCCTCGTCCAGGAACTTGATGAGGTTACGCAGCTTGATGCTGTAGTCGCCCTCGTCGGTACCCGGACGGAACTTGACTTCCTTGACCTGGATGACCTTCTGCTTCAGCTTGGCTTCATGGGCCTTCTTCTGCTCCGAGTACTTGAACTTGCCGTAGTCCATCAGACGGCAAACCGGCGGCGTCGCGTTCGGCGCGATTTCCACCAGGTCGACGTTCTTTTCCTCGGCCATGCGGAACGCTTCCGCCAGGCTCACGATGCCCAGCGGTTCGTTGTCCACACCGTTCAGGCGCATTTCCGGATAAGTGATTTCGCCGTTGATGCGATGCTGTTTGTCAGTAGCTATGTCTATTCCTTCGAAAGTATTAAATTTGACCGGACGTATTGTAGCGTTTATTTCGCTTTCGCAGCGACTTCGCCTACCAGACGCTCCACAAGCGCGTCGACCGACATGACACCCAGGTCGACGTTGCCGCGGGCACGCACGGCCACCGTATTCGCTTCACGTTCCTTGTCGCCCACCACCAGGATGTAAGGCAGCTTTTGGACGGAATGTTCGCGAATTTTATAAGTAATCTTCTCGTTCCGCAAATCAGCGTGAACGCGCAGGCCGGCTTGACGCAGCTTCGCCTCCACCTGCTTGACGTAATCGGCTTGCGCGTCGGAAATGTTCAGCACCGCGACCTGGACCGGCGCCAGCCACAGCGGCAGCGCGCCGGCGTAGTTCTCGATCAGGATGCCGATGAAGCGCTCCATCGAACCGACGATCGCGCGGTGCAGCATGACCGGGACCTTGCGGGTGTTGTCTTCCGCGACATATTCGGCGCCCAGGCGGCCCGGCATCGAGAAGTCGACCTGCATGGTGCCGACCTGCCATGGACGGCCCAGGCTGTCCTTCAGGTGGTATTCGATCTTCGGGCCGTAGAAGGCGCCCTCGCCCGGCAGCTCGGTCCACTCCACGCCGCAGCTGCGCAGCGCCGAACGCAGGGCGTCCTCGGCCTGGTCCCAGACCTCGTCCGAACCGATGCGGTTTTCCGGACGCAGGGCGATCTTGACGTCGATGTTGCTGAAGCCAAAGTCGTCGTAAACCTTCATCGCCTGGGCGTGGAAGGCGGTCACTTCGCCGGCGATCTGGTCTTCGGTGCAGAACACGTGGCCGTCGTCCTGGGTGAAGCCGCGCACGCGCATCAGGCCGTGCAGCGCGCCCGAGGACTCGTTGCGGTGGCACTGGCCGAACTCGCCGTAGCGCAGCGGCAGGTCGCGGTAGGAACGCAGGCCGGCGTTATAGATCTGCACGTGGCCCGGGCAGTTCATCGGCTTCAAGGCATAGGTGCGGTTCTCGGAATCGGTCGTGAACATGTTGTCACGGTAGTTATCCCAGTGACCGGTCTGCTTCCACAGCGAGACGTCGATGATCTGCGGCGCCTTGACTTCGCTGTAGCCGGTGGTTTGATAGGTCTTGCGCATGTACTGCTCGACCTGCTGCCAGATGGTCCAGCCCTTCGGGTGCCAGAAGATCAGGCCCGGCGCCTCCTCCTGGAAGTGGAACAGGTCCAGGGCCTTGCCGAGTTTGCGGTGGTCGCGCTTCTCGGCCTCCTCCAGCATGTGCAGGTATTGCTCCTGGTCTTCCTTCTTGGCCCAGGCGGTGCCGTAGACGCGCTGCAGCATCTCGTTGTTCGAGTCGCCGCGCCAGTAGGCGCCAGCCAGCTTCATCAGCTTGAAGACCTTCAGCTTGCCGGTCGAGGGCACGTGCGGGCCGCGGCACAGGTCGGTGAAGCCGCCTTCCGAGTACAGCGACACGTCCTCGTTCGCCGGGATCGAGGCGATGATCTCGGCCTTGTAGTCTTCGCCGATCGACTTGAAGTAGGCCACGGCTTCGTCGCGCGGCAGCACCTTGCGGGTGACCGGCTCGTCCTTCTTGGCCAGCTCCTGCATCTTCTTCTCGATCGCCTGCAGGTCTTCCGGGGTGAAGGGACGCTTGTACGAGAAATCGTAGTAGAAGCCGTTGTCGATGACCGGGCCGATGGTGACCTGGGCTTCCGGGAACAGTTCCTTGACCGCATAGGCCAGCAGGTGGGCGGTCGAGTGACGGATGACGTCCAGGCCTTCCGGATCCTTGTCGGTCACGATGGCGAGATCGGCATCGGACTCGATCAGGAAGGAGGTGTCGACCACCTTGCCGTCGACCTTGCCGGCCAGGGCCGCCTTGGCCAGGCTCGGGGCGATATTCTGGGCCACCTGGGCAACGGTGACCGGTCCTTCGAATTGACGGCTGGAGCCGTCCGGGAGTCGCACATTCAACATCTTGATCTCCAATCGGCGCCGCTTGCGCCCGCTAACATTGATAAATTTGAAATGGAAAGAATAGGGACGAAAAAAAACGCGCACCAGGCGCGTTTTCTTCAGTGTTGTCGAGTCTGTTCGGACAAAAGGCCACCGTACCGCGTCTAGCGATTCCCCCACAACCAGGTTGTAGTTCGCGGTGTCATAACCGTTTGTGCCTTTCTCGCTCTTACTGACAACAAGAGCGGAAAACCGTAGTTCCCCGCGCTTATCTGATGTTCTGGTGGGCGGTGCAGAATTCGAATCTGCGACCCCTTGGATGTCGACCAAGTATTCTAACCAGCTGAACTAACCGCCCGATGACGTGCATTATAGAGACAGCAGGCCGCTCGTGCAAGGGTTGATTGGAGTTAAGTCAATCCGGCCCGCAGCCGCTCCCTTCCTTCGGCCACCGCGGCCGATATCCATTACACTTCGGGATTGTCGAAATCTTACGCAACACCCATGTCATCCCAGCCAGCCCACGACCACGCCCCGACCTCGGAACACCTGCACGCCCACCTCGACGGCGACGCCCGCCACGGCCATACCATCGAGTCGCGCAGCCACAAGGCCCTCTCGTTTGCGCTGGTCCTGACCCTGGTGTTCGCGCTGGTCGAAGTCGTCACCGGCTTCGTCTCGAATTCGCTGGCCCTGATCTCGGACGCCGGCCACATGGTGACCGATGCCGCCGCCCTCGGCCTGGCCCTGCTGGCCCAGCTGATCGCCAGGCGGCCGCCGTCGAGCCGCCATTCCTTCGGCTTCGTGCGCGCCGAAGCCCTCGCCGCCTTCGTCAACTGCCTGGCGATGCTGGCCCTGGTGGCCTGGATCGTCTACGAGGCGGTGCAGCGCCTGAGCCACCCGGAGCCGGTGCAGGGCGGCGTGGTCCTGGTGGCGGCGGCGCTGGGCGCGGCCATCAACATCGTGGTGGCCTGGGTGCTCTCGCGCGACACCGACAGCATTAACACCCGCGCGGCCCTGGTCAACGTGCTGGGCGACCTGCTCGGCTCGGTGGCCGCGATCGCCGCCGGCGCCATCATCTATTTCACCGGCTGGGTGCGGATCGACCCGATCCTCTCGATTTTCGTGTCGCTGCTGATCCTGAAGTCCACGGTCGGCATCCTGCGCGAGTCCTACCACTTCCTGATGGAAGGCGTGCCCCACGGCATCGACTACCTGCAGGTCGGCGCCGACCTGGCCGAAGTCGAGGGCGTGCTCTCGGTGCACGACCTGCACGTCTGGGACATGTCGCCCGGCCACCCGGCCCTGATCGGCCACCTGGAGATCGCCGACCTGGCCGAATGGCCGGCCGTGCTGCGCCGCGTAAAGGCCATGCTGCTCGACAAGCACGGCATCGACCACGTGACCCTGCAGCCAGAAGCATTGGACGGCAAGTCGCTGTAGGCACGTTGTAAGTATCTTCTTACCCGGGCTGGGCTCGCGCGCCGATAGGAGCCGCTCGCCCTCTTCCCGATAATCGGCGCATGGATGACATCACCGAACACGTCTTCGACACGCTGATCATTGGCGGCGGCCCCGGCGGGCTGACGGCCGCCATCTACCTGCGCCGCTTCACCCGCAACATCGTCCTGGTCGACAAGGGCAACAGCCGGCTCTGCCTGATCCCCGTCTCGCACAACTATCCGGGCTTTCCCGAAGGGGTGCCGGGTTCGCAGCTGCTGGTCAACCTCACCGAACAGCTGACACGCTATGGCGGCGAGGTTCGCCACGGCGAGATCGTCGGGCTACGCCTGGAAGACGGCATGTTCGTGGGCGACTACCTCGACGACGCAGGCGACACCCGCCCTATCCGGGCCCTGACCGTGTTGCTGGCCACCGGCGTGGCCGACGCCGGCCTGCCGATCGAGAACTGGCGCGAGGCGGTGGCGGCCGGCGCGGTGCGCCTGTGCCCGGTGTGCGACGGCTACGACGTGATGGACAGGCGCATCGCCGTCGTCACCTCGGAAACCAATCCGGTCGGACACGCGCTCTTCATGCGCTCCTTCAGCGCCGACGTCACCCTGTTCGACCGCGGCAAGGAATCGATGCTGAGCGAGGACGAGCGGCGCCAAATCGAAGTGGCCGGCGTGCGCTACGTCGAATCGCCGCTGCTGGGCGTGACGATGAGCCCGGAGATGAAACCGGTCCTGAACACGGCCGATGGCGAAAGCCGCGAATTCGACGTGTTCTACCCGATGCTGGGCGAGTCGGCGCGCTCGAAACTGGCCGCCGACCTGGGCGCAGAGACCGGCGACTGCGACAAGCTGGTGGTCGACGACCACCAGCGCACCACGGCGCCCGGCCTGTATGCGATCGGCGACGTGGTGATGGGCCTGAACCAGATCGCGGTGGCGGCGGGACAGGCGGCGATCGCGGCCACCACCATCCACAACGCCCTGCCCTGGGCCCTGCGCCCGCCGGTCGAAGCCAGGCCGGCCATGCGCCCCCGCGTCGCGTCGCTCGGCCACGCCCTCTGACGGCGCCGTCCTGCCATCCCGGGTGTTCAGACCCGTGCTGATGCCTCGTGCAGCAGCCGCTCGAACCCGGCCGCCGGCAGCGGGCGGCTGAACAGGTAGCCCTGGATCTCGTCGCAGCCGCGCTCGCGCAGGAAGTCGCGCTGCGGCGCAGTCTCCACGCCTTCCGCGATCACCCGCATGCCAAGGTCGTGCGACAGCGAGACGATGGCCGAGACCATGGCCGCGCTGCCGGCATCGGTCTCGATGTCGCGCACGAAGGAGCGGTCGATCTTCATGACGTCGATCGGGAAACGCTGCAGGTAGGCCAGGCTCGAGTAGCCGGCACCGAAGTCGTCGATCGCCAGCTGCACGCCCATCGCCTTCAGTTCGTGCATGGTCGCGATCGCCAGCTCGACGTCGTCCATCACCAGGCTTTCGGTCAGCTCGAGCTCCAGGCAGGAAGGCGGCAACCCGGTCTCGTCCAGGGTGGCGCGCACCAGCTCGGCCAGCCCGGGCTCCCTGAACTGGCGCGAGGACAGGTTGACCGCCACCCGCAGCGGCCCATGGCCGGCGCGCTGCCAC
>DOUW01000016.1 GCA_003520365.1 Massilia sp. | reverse complement strand
TCGGCCAGCCGGCGCGCCAGCCCCTGGCCGGCGGCGGCGGGCGCCACCGACAGGTCGTGGATATACAGCGTGTCGCCCGCCTCCTGCACCGCGAAGGGCGCATCGAGCGGGGTCACTGCGCCCTTGCTGCTGCGGTAGGCGAACACATAGGCGCAGACCACGCCGCCGGACTCGGCGACAAAGGAGGTGGCGCCGGCGGCGCGGATGCGCGAGCGCACCACGTCGGCCGCTTCCTGCATGACGGGCGGATAGCAGGCGGCCTGGACGCGCAGGACGGCGTCGAGGTCGTCTTCGCGGATGGAGCGGAGGGTGATGGGGTCGTGCCGGGACATGCTGATGCGTGTGAACAAAAGCAATATGCTACCGCATGCTCCAGGAAAGCGCCGGGCTCGCCCAGCCGGGCCACACCTTCCCCTGCGCTGTTGTCGTTCCGCATTTGTTTCCGCACGGTTTGACGCGGCCCGGTAGCGATCGCATTGCTTGCGGCATACTGGCGCTTCGTGTCCAACGCAACGGTCGGCACCCGGCTGTCGGGGCCGGTTCTCCGGGAAAGGCGAGCATGACCCAGCAGCAGTCGCAGCACGGGCCCCAGGCCGAGCAGGCCCCGGAACTGCCCTTCCGCACCCTGCTCTACCGTTTCATTTTCTTCGACTGGCTGTTCGCCGACGTCGGCCGGGCGCGCAACGCCATCGAGCGCCATGCCGCCTTCCAGCACAACCGGCGCATGAGCAAGTACCTGCCGGTCTACCTGCGCCGCTGGTCCTTCCTGACCGCCTTCGATTTCGCGCTCGGCTTCCTGCTCGAGCGGGCGCTGCAGGCGACCCTGCTGTCGGCCTGGTTCTTCACCTGGTCGTGCATCACGGCGACCGGCATGGTGGTGATCACGGTTGCCTGGGTATTCCTGAGCCAGCCGCCGCAGTCCTGACCGGCCCGGAAATGCGAGTAATGTGCAGTGCCTCCTCCGCCACCACAATGCGTCCATACGCAACTGTTCAATAAAAACGCCGCTTGACACCGAACTATATTCGGCCTAAAGTCTCCTCAATGTCTATCCAACTGCATCTGCCGACTTCCCTACCTGCCGCTGGCGCGCTATCGCTAGCGTCGCACCTACTACGCGCTTAATTGCCGCCGCCGTATCCGGTCCACGGCCGGATTCCCGAAGTAGTCAGAGGAAAGTTGTACGATGCAAGTCTTCACCCACCCCGTCGTTTCGTTCACCCGCAAGGCAGCCCCGCTGTCGCCGGCCTCCCGCGCCGCCACGCGCCTGCTGCTAAAACTACCGATCGGTTGCCGGGCCTAGCGTCGCGTGGCCCGTCCGGCAGCCTTCGCCACTTCCGCCTTCCAGGCAGTCCAGCGCAGTCGTCCCGATTTTTCGTTTTCAAGCAGGAGCATTCGATATGTTGACCAACCCAGCCGCCAAATACCGTCCCTTCCCCGCCATCGCCCTCGAGAACCGCCAGTGGCCAGGCAAGACCATCACCCGCCCGCCGATCTGGATGAGCACCGANNGAGCCGATGAGCCCGGAGAAGAAGCTGCGCTTCTTCCAGATGCTGGTGAAAATCGGCGTGAAGGAGATCGAAGTCGGTTTCCCGTCGGCCTCGCAGACCGACTTCGACTTCGTGCGCATGCTGGTGGAAGACAAGCACATCCCCGACGACGTCAGCATCATCGTCCTGACCCAGGCGCGCGATGAGCTGATCCGCCGCACGGTGGAGTCGGCGGTCGGCGCCAAGCGCGCCATCGTCCACATCTACAACTCGGTGGCGCCGGTGTTCCGCCGCGTGGTATTCGGCATGGAGCGCGAGGAGATCGTCGAGATCGCCGTCAAGGGCACGCGCCTGATCAAGGAGCTGGTGGCCGCCCATCCGGAAACCCGCTGGGGCCTGGAATATTCGCCGGAGTCGTTCTCGACCACCGAACTCGATTTCTCGAAGCAGATCGTCGACGCCGTCAGCGCCGTCTGGCAGCCGACGCTCGACAACCCGATGATCGTCAACCTGCCGTCGACCGTGGAAGCGGCGACGCCGAACGTCTACGCCGACCAGATCGAATGGATGTGCCGCCACCTCGAGCGCCGCGAAGCGCTCGTCATCAGCGTGCACCCGCACAACGACCGCGGCACCGCCGTCGCGGCGGCCGAGCTGGCGGTGATGGCTGGCGCCGACCGCGTCGAGGGCTGCCTGTTCGGCNNCAACGTCGACCTGGTCACCCTGGCCATGAACCTCTACACCCAGGGCGTGCACCCGGGCCTGGACTTCTCCGACATCGACGCCGTGCGCCAGGTGGTCGAGGAATGCAACCAGCTGCCGGTGCACCCGCGCCATCCGTATGCGGGCGACCTGGTGTTCACTGCCTTCTCGGGCTCGCACCAGGACGCGATCAAGAAGGGCTTCGCCCAGCAGAAGGCGGACGCGATCTGGGAAGTGCCCTACCTGCCGATCGACCCGCAGGACCTGGGCCGCAGCTACGATGCCGTGATCCGCGTCAATAGCCAGTCCGGCAAAGGCGGCATGGCGTATCTCCTGGAGCAGGAATACGGCCTGCAATTGCCGCGCCGCCTGCAGATCGAATTCTCGCGCGTGGTCCAGCAGCTGGCCGACAGCAGCGGGCGCGAGATCGCCGCCAGCGACATCCACGAGCTGTTCCAGCGCGAATACCTGGAGAACGAAGCGCCCTACCGCTACGTCTCGCACCGCATGAGCGAGGACAGCACGGGCGCGCAGCCGGTGCAGGTCGAGGTGACCGCGATGCACGAGCGCGTGCAGGCCGTGAAGCGCGGCGTCGGCAACGGCCCGATCGACGCCTTCGTGAACGCCCTCGGCCTGGACATCCGCCTGATGGACTACCACGAGCACTCGATCGGCTCGGGCGCGAATGCGCGCGCCGCCTGCTACGTCGAGCTGCGCGTCGGGAATGGCGCGACCCTGTTCGGCGCCGGCATCGACAGCAATATCGTGACGGCCTCCTTCCGCGCCGTGCTGTCGGCGGTGAACCGTCATCTCGCTGCGGAAAACGCCAAGGCGCCCGCCATCGCCGCGTAATACCCGGCCCACCCGGCGCCCACAGGCGCCTTCCCACCCGGTCCGGGCGTTCCCGGACCGTTCCCCCGGCGATCGACGATCGCCGGGCAAGCCTTTCCTGAACATCCAGCCCGGCCAGCACTTATAATCGTGCTCGGCCGTGCATTCGGCGCGGCGTGTTCAATGATCGGAAAGCCCATGAAGAAAGCGCTCTACCTGCTCCTGTTCGCGTCCGCCGCCGCCGCCGCCGGCGACGACGCCGTGCTGAAATGCCGTACCCTGACGGACGGCGCACAACGCCTTGCCTGTTACGACGCCATGCCGCTCGGCGCACCTGCAGCGGCCGCCTCCGGCCGCAGCGCCGAGCAGAATTTCGGCATGACCCAGGCCGCCAGGGAGCCGGAGCCGGACCAGATCGAGAGCAACATCGTCGGCGATTTCGATGGCTGGAGCGCGAATACCCGGATCACGCTGGCCAACGGCCAGGTCTGGCGCATCAGCGACGGTAGCGAAGCGGTGCTGCCCCGGTTGCACAATCCAAAGGTGCGCATCACGCGCGGCCTGCTGGGCGGCGCCCTGTACTTCAAGGTGGACGGCCAGAACAGCACGGCGCGGGTGCGCCGGGTGCAATAACAGGGCATCATAGCGGCATAACGGTGACATAACAGCAGCATAACCGCGGCACTGCGTGCGGCCGCGCTCCGCGCAGCGCCGGCCTGGTCGAAAGCGAGTCTGCCATGAAGAAGAGCGAAGCGAGACGCCAGGCCATCCTGGATGCGGCGACCGGCGTGTTCCATGCAGCCGGCTTCGACCGCGCCTCGATGTCGGACATCTGCAACCGCGTCGGCTTTTCGAAGGCGACGGTCTACGGCTATTTCAAGTCGAAGGAAGAGCTGCTGCTGGCCATCGCCACCGAGGCGGCCGAAACGGAATTCGCCGCGGCGCAAGTGGCCATGGGGTCGCTGGCGCAACCGGCCGCCGACCTCGCCGCCGCGCTCGACGGTTTCGGCCGGCGCTACCTCGCTTTCACCTGTTCGCCCGAAGCACTGGCGATGCGGCGCCTGATCCTGGCCGAGGCGGGACGCCTGGGGCTCGGCAACCAGTGCTACGATCTCGGTCCGGCGCGCATCACCGCCGCCCTGGCCGCCCTGCTGC
>DOUW01000012.1 GCA_003520365.1 Massilia sp. | reverse complement strand
GACCGCCGGCGCCAGCCGGCGCGCGGTGCGTCAGGTACCAGGCCAGGGCGCCGAGCGCCACCATGGCCAGGACCGCGACGATGCTGCCGGCGATCCGGCCACGCTTGGTCCGTGGCGGGGTGGTGGAAGTCTTGTTGGGGGATACGGGAGAATCCATGCTCATCCTTGTTGACCGAACTGAACTGCTGACAAATGCACAAGTAATCAGCTTGGAATGTAACATGGGGCGGCGGCTCAATATGTTTCGTAACGTACATAGCGCCGGGTCCAGAAATGACGCGCAAGCCTGCGCTGCGGCATCCTCTTTACACCGATTTACACCATAGGTAGAACTTAGCCGCAGTTAGCGAAACAAATAAAAGAAAACGGGGGGCGGGGTCCCCCCCCCCCCCTTCCCNNACCCGTTTCCCTTGGTATGTAACAGCGGTTACAAATTCACACCACCCTCAAGCCCGCGTTCACACCCATGCGCACGCCATCACGGCAATTCGCACAAGCAATGGGTGACGGCGGCGAACGGCTTCTTGCCGTCGGCCAGCTCGTTCAGCCAGCCCAGGTCCTTCGCCACGCCGGCCACGGCGCCCGCGGGCAGCGCGTCCGGCAGGATGCCCAGCTTGACCTGGATGTTGACGGCGGCCTGGGTCGAGGCGCCCATCATTTCCAGGAAGCGCTCGAACTTCGAGCCCGGACGCTCGACGTAGGCGACGCGGAAGTCCTCGCCCAGCTTGGCCCGCTTGGCGGCCGAGCGCAGCGCGTCGCCGTAGCTGCCGAGCGTGTCGACCAGGCCGCGCTCCTTGGCCTGGGCGCCGGTCCAGACGCGGCCCTGGCCCACTTCGTCGATCTTCGCCGCGGTGGTCTTGCGCGCCACCGCCGCCTTGGTGGTGAACTCCCGGTAGACGTTGTTGATGCTGGCCTGGACCAGCTGGCCGAAGCGCGGGTCCATCGGGCGCAGCGGGTTGTAGGCGTCGGCCAGCCAGGTGGTGGTGTAGCCGCCGGTGCGCACGCCGATCTTGTCGGCCACGCGGTCGGCGGTCGGCAGGATGGCGAACACGCCGATCGAGCCGGTGATGGTGGCCGGGTCGGCGATGACTTCGTCGGCCGCCATCGACATCCAGTAGCCGCCCGAGGCGGCGACGTTGCCCATCGAGACCACGACCGGCTTGCCGGCGGCGCGCGTCAGTTCCAGTTCGCGCCGGATCAGCTCGGAGCCGTAGGCGCTGCCGCCGGGCGAATCGACGCGCAGCACCACGGCCTTGATCTGGTCGTCCTCGCGCGCGCGGCGGATCTGGTTGGCGGTCGAGACGCCGCCGATCACGCCCGGGCCGCCTTGGCCGTCAGTGATCTCGCCGGCCGCGACGATCACGCCGACCGCGTCGCCGAAGGGCTTTTGCGGATGGCGCTGCAGGTAGTCGTGGTAGGACACCTGGCGGAACGACTCGATCGACGCGTCGAAGGCGCCGCGCTGGATCATCATCGCGCGCACTTCGTCCTTGGTCTTGATGCCGTCGACCAGCTTCAGGTTGCGCGCGACCTGGGCGGCGCTGCCGCCGGCTGCTTCCATCAGCTGCGGCAGCTGCTCGATGCCGCGCGCCACCGCGCCGGCTTCCAGCTTGCGGTTCTTCTCGACCATGGCGGTGTAGTTCTGCCACAGCGCGCCGTACAGGTAGGCGTCGGCCTCGAGCGCCGCCTGCGAAGGGCCGTTCGCGATGAAGGGCTCGGCCGCGCTCTTGTAGGTGCCGACCTTGATCAGGTTGACGGTCACGCCCAGCTTGTCGAGGGCGTCGCGGTAATAGTTGCGGTTGCGGCCGAAACCTTCGATCAGCACCATGCCCATCGGGTGCACGTAGATTTCGTTGGCGTGCGAGGCCAGCAGGTAGCGCTTCTGGTCGTACATCCCGCCCCAGGCCACCACCCGCTTGCCGGCCGCCTTCACGCGGTCGATGGCGGCGCCGACCTCGCGCAGCATGGCCAGGCCACCGCCGTCGAGCTCGTCGAGCATCAGCACCACGCTGCCGATCTTCTCGTCCTTGGCGGCGGCATCGAGCACGGTCAAGAGGTCGCGCAACTGGATGGTGCGGCGCGTCTCGCCGCCGATGTTCGACAACAGCTGGTCGCCGACGCTGCCGGTGTTCTGCTCGGCCAGGTCGCCGCGCAGTTCCAGCACCAGCGCCGTCTTGTCCGCCAGCGGCTTGGCGCCGCCGCCGAACAGCGCCACCAGGAACACGATCAGGATCAGCAGGAACAGCATGTTCAGCACGAAGCGGCGCGTGGCGTCGAGGCCGCGCCAGAGCATGCCGATACCGCGGCGCAGGGAAGACAAGGGCTTGAAGGACATCGGAACTCCGCTAAAAGGATTGGAACGTGATGCGCCGGGGACGTCAGGCAGTAAAAGGCTTCCGGACCGCCGCCTCGTCCGCGGTCTCCTTGCGGGAGATCGCGAACAAACCGGCAAATACGAGTATGCCATTGAGGATCAACAGTTCAAGGCCAAGGCGGTAATTGCCCAGCAAATACTGTTGATAGTGCTCAAGCAGCGCACAGAGAATCGGCGCGCCGATGGTCACGAAAGGCACCAGCCGGTCCGTCAGCGTACGTTTGGTCAGCATGCCGAAGGCGAACAGGCCGAGCAGCGGGCCATAGGTGTAGGCGGCCAGCTTCAGGATGATGACGATCATGCTCGGTTCGTCGATCCATTTGAAGCCCATCACAAGCAGCAGGAACAGGCCGGCGAAACCGAGGTGCACGCGGCGGCGCAGCTTTTCCTGCGCTTCCACCGACAGGTCGGTGCGGCGCTTGATGCCGAGGATGTCGATGCAGAAGGTGGACGTGAGCGCCGTGATCGCACCGTCCGCGCTCGGGAACAGCGCCGAGACCAGGGCGATCAAGAAGATGATCTGCACCGCGGCTGGCAAGTGGCCCATGACGATCGCCGGGAAGATCTTGTCGCCGGTGGCCGTGACGCCGACCGCCGGCGCGTACAGGTACAGCAGGCCGCCCAAAAACAGGAAGGCGGACAGGACGACCACCAGCACCGCGGTCAGGCTCAGCAGGTTCTTCTGCGAATCCTTCAGGGTCTTCACCGAAATCGTCTTCTGCATCATTTCCTGGTCCATGCCGGTCATGGTCAGCACGATGAAGATGCCGGCGACGATCTGCTTGAGCCAGAAGTTCGGGCTGTCGACGTCCATCGTGAAGATGCGCGCCAGGCCCTGCGACTGCATCGCGTTCAGGCTTTCCGTCATCGACATGCCCATCTGGTCGAGCAGGAACCAGACGCAGGCGAACAGGCCGAACAGCATGCAGGAGGTCTGCAGGGTATCGGTCCAGACGATGGTCTTCACGCCGCCCTGGTAGGTGTACATCAGGATCATGCCGAGGATGACCAGGGTGGTCAGCCAGAACGGGATGCCGAGGCTGTCGAGGATGATCGCCTGCAGGATGTTGACGACCAGGTAGAGCCGCGCGGTCGAGCCGAGCAGGCGCGAGACGATGAAGAACCCTGCCCCGCTCTGGTAGGCGCGCCTTCCCAGGCGCACGTCCAGGTAGTGGTAGATCGAGGTCAGTTGCAGGCGGTAGTACAGCGGCAGCAGGATGTAGGCGACGGCGATGTAGCCGATCACGTAGCCGATCAGGATCTGGCCATAACCGAAGGCATCGGCGCCGACGTTGCCCGGCACGCTGATGAAGGTCGCGCCCGAGAGCGTGGTGCCGACCATGCCGAAGGCAACCAGCATCCAGTTGCTGCTTTTATTACCGATGAAGAAACTGTCGTTGTTGGCGTTGCGGGAGGTGGCCCAGGCCACGCCGAGCAGGAGCGCGAAATAGCCGATGAGGATGCAGAACAGGAGAACCGGTGACATGTAAATCCGAAGGTGTTGTCGTTTCGCCCAGCAATATAACTGAGAACGGACGGCAGGTCACCAAGGGAATGGCCGTATTGACAGCCTGGAAAGTGGCGGTGCGCCTTTCGTAGGGTGGGTTCTCGAACCCACGCTGTTTCACCTGATGCATCCATGCGGCGCCGGCGTCGCCGGACCGCATGCGTTGCCGGTTTTCGTAGGGTGGGCTCTTGAGCCCACGCGGTAGAGCGTTTGATCAACCGCGATGCGCGCAAAAATAGGCAGATCAAGCAATCCGGCGATAACGGTATCCCGTGTACGCGACCGGTGAGACCGCGTGGGCACAGGTGCCCACCCTACCACGGCGTTCACCCGGTTTTCGTAGGGTGGGTTCTCGAACCCACGCCGTACCACGCGTGCACGTCGAAACACCTGCCAACAGAAAAGGCCGATGATCATCGCGTTGTTGCGAGATCATCGCCTCCTTGTTTCGAGCGCCGTACAGCGTGGGTTCAAGAACCCACCCTACCAAATCAGCTTACCAACGTCGCAATCGCATCCCCCACCTCCACCGTCTTCGCCGTCCCGCCCAGGTCCCCGGTCCGCGGTCCGGTGCGCAGCACCTCTTCGATCGCGCCGACGATGGCGTCGTGCGCCTCGCGCAGCCCCGCGGGCGCATCCGGCGCGTCGGCCAGGAAGCCCAGCATCATCGCGCCCGACCAGATCATTGCGATCGGGTTGGCGATGCCCTTGCCCGCGATGTCCGGCGCCGAGCCGTGCACCGGTTCGAACAGCGAGGGGAAGCTGCGCTCCGGGTTCAGGTTGCCCGATGGCGCGAGACCAATGGTGCCGGTGCAGGCCGGGCCCAGGTCCGACAGGATGTCGCCGAACAGGTTCGAGGCCACCACCACGTCGAAGCGCTGCGGCTGCAGCACGAAGCGGGCCGTGAGGATGTCGATGTGCTGCTTGTCGACCGTGACTTCCGGGTAGCCGGCGCCGACGGCGTCGGCACGGCCGTCCCACCAGGGCATGCTGATCGCGATGCCGTTCGACTTGGTCGCCACCGTCAGGTGCTTGCGCGCGCGCGACCGGGCCAGCTCGAAGGCGTACTTGAGCACGCGGTCGGCGCCATGGCGGCTGAACACCGACTCCTGGATCACGATCTCGCGTTCGGTCCCGGGGAACATGATGCCGCCCAGGTTCGTGTATTCGCCCTCGGTGTTCTCGCGCACCACGTAGAAATCGATGTCGCCCGGCTTGCGGTTGGCCAGCGGGCAAGGCACGCCCTCGAACAGGCGCACCGGGCGCAGGTTGATGTACTGGTCGAACTCGCGCCGGAACTTCAGCAGCGAACCCCAGAGCGAGATGTGGTCCGGCACCGTAGCCGGCCAACCGACCGCGCCGAAATAGATCGCATCCATGCCCGCGAGCTGCTCCTTCCAGTCGGGCGGCATCATGTCGCCGGTCTTCAGGTAGTAGTCGCAGCTGGCCCATTCGAACTGCGTGAACTCGAGCGCGAGACCGAAGCGCCGGGCGGCCGCCTCCAGGACTTTCAGGCCTTCCGGCAGGACTTCCTTGCCGATACCGTCGCCGGCGATCGCGGCGATCTTGAAACTGCGTGTCATGTGGTACTTCCCTTCTGGGCTTGCTTCGATAGAAAAGATGATCGTAGCAGTCTTTCCACAAGGGCGCAGACGGGACGGCAGGCGGTGGCCAAATGGCGGCTGCAAACGAAAAAGGCCGCATCTTGCGATGCGGCCTTCTCTTATTCTGGCTCCCCGACCTGGACTCGAACCAGGGACCTGCGGATTAACAGTCCGTCGCTCTACCGACTGAGCTATCAGGGAATTGATGAAACGAATTATAACTGCTCAGCGGCATTACGCAAAGCGCCGTACGCGAATTCGTGCGGCGCCATGCCATCGGCCTCGCTTAGCCTTCGGGCTGCGCGCGCAGCGCCTTTCGGACGATCAATGCTTGCCGCGGCGGCGGCGGGCGGCGGCACCGGCCAGGCCCAGGCCCACCAGGGCCAGCGAGGCCGGCTCGGGGACCTCGCTCGCGATCGTGTACTGGATCACCCCCAGCGAACCGCGCAGGACCGACTCGCTATCGGCGCTTTGCCCGCCAAACGTGAAACGCAGGATCTCGCCCGCGCCGACATTGGTGAAGCTGTACGAACCCATGTGGCTGAAGGCACCGGGATACATGTTGCAGCAGCTGATGGTGCCGGCGTTGAGCAGCGAGGTCATGCCCTCGTCCGTGCCGGCGCGGAGGAAGGCCTGGGGCAAAGCGTACCCGTGAACGCCAGAATATTGCCAGAAGAAGTGGTAGTCGCCCGCCTTGTCGGCGACGGCGCTCGCGGCCCATGTCCGGGGCAGTCCCTTGGTTGACCTTGTTGTTGCTCGATGTAAAAGATGCCGACATGCAACACGCATGAAGCGCCGATGCAAAACAAAAAGCCACATCCTTGGATGTGGCTTTCGTTTTGCAGCTTTTACTTCTGCTGAATTCTGGCTCCCCGACCTGGACTCGAACCAGGGACCTGCGGATTAACAGTCCGTCGCTCTACCGACTGAGCTATCAGGGATTAGCTTGCTCTTCGCTCTGCACTTGCGTTCAAGTTCGAAGAGCCAAGATTTTAGAGGACTTTGGCGATTGCGTCAACGACGAGATCGATGTTTTTCGAATTCAGCGCGGCAACGCAGATGCGGCCGGTGTCAACCGCGTAGATCGACTGCTCGCGCAGCTTGCCGACCTGCTCCTTGGTCAGGCCCGAGTACGAGAACATGCCGACCTGTTCGCGGACGAAGGCGAAGTCGCGGCCCGGGGCCTTCTCGGCCAGCTTCTGCACCAGTGCCTCGCGCATTTCCTTGATGCGCACGCGCATGCCGGCCAGCTCGTCTTCCCACATCTGGCGCAGTTCCGGCGTCGACAGGACGGTCGCGACCACCTTGCCGCCGTGGATGGGCGGGTTCGAGTAGTTGGTGCGCACCACGCGCTTCAGCTGCGACAGCAGACGCGCCGCTTCCTCGGCGTTTGAGGCCACCACCGACAGCGCGCCGACGCGCTCGCCGTACAGCGAGAAGGACTTCGAGAACGAGTTCGACACCAACAGCGGACCGCCGGCCTCGACGAAGCGGCGCACCACGGCGCCATCTTCCGCAATGCCGGAACCGAAGCCCTGGTAGGCCATGTCGAGGAAAGGAACCAGGCCGTTCTGCTGCACGGCCGCGATCACCTGGCCCCACTGCTCCTGCGTGAGGTCGGCGCCGGTCGGGTTGTGGCAGCAGGCGTGCAGCACCACGATCGAGCCACGCGGCATCTTGTTCAGCGAGGCCAGCATGCCCTCGAAGTTCACGCCGTGGGTGGCCGGGTCGTAATAGGTGTAGTTGTTGACGATGAAACCGGCGCTCTCGAACAGGGCGCGGTGGTTTTCCCAGCTCGGGTCGCTGATGAAGACTTCCGACTCGGGTGAGAAACGCTTGAGGAAGTCGGCGCCGAGTTTCAGCGCGCCGGTGCCGCCCAGGGCTTGCACGGTGATCGCGCGCTTCTCTTGAATTACGGCGCTGTCGGCCCCAAATACGAGTTCCTGCACAGCCTTGTCGTACGCTGCCAGGCCGTCGATCGGCAGGTAGGTGCGCGGCGCCGGCTGCTCCATCAGCTTCGCTTCCGCCTTCTGCACGCACTGCAGCAGCGGCACCTTGCCATTGTCGTCATAGTAGACACCAACGCCCAGGTTGATCTTGGCCGGATTGGTGTCGGCGTTGAATGCTTCGGTGATGCCCAGGATAGGGTCGCGCGGGGCCATGTCGATGGCGCCGAAGAGGCTGGCGGAGGCTGAAGAAGTCATCGTGATAAACTGAATTGTCGGTGGGTTCGCAGCTGTTGTATAGACAACGGCACTGCAACAAAAAGCATGTTGCAGTGCCGCAGGCGGATCCCCATTCTAGCAAAGGTCTTGAAACATGGCTGAAGTATCCAGCATAAGCGCTCCCGCAACCGGCCCCGAACCGACGGTGATCACTTACCCGAACTCACCCTTCAAGCTGCATCAGCCCTTCCCGCCGGCCGGCGACCAGCCGACCGCGATCGACGGCCTGGTCGAGGGCATCGAGGACGGCCTGATGTACCAGACCCTGCTCGGGGTGACCGGTTCCGGCAAGACCTATACGATGGCCAACGTCATCGCCAAGGCCGGCCGTCCGGCGATCGTGTTCGCGCCGAACAAGACCCTGGCCGCCCAGCTGTATGCGGAGTTCCGCGAGTTCTTCCCGCAGAACGCGGTCGAGTACTTCGTCTCCTACTACGACTACTACCAGCCGGAAGCCTACGTGCCGCAGCGCGACCTGTTCATCGAAAAGGACTCGTCGATCAACGAGCACATCGAGCAGATGCGCCTGTCGTGCACCAAGTCGCTGATGGAGCGACGCGACGTCGTCATCGTCGCCACGGTGTCGGCGATCTACGGTATCGGTAATCCGAACGAATACCACAAGATGATCCTGACGCTGCGCCACAAGGACAAGGTGGCCCAGCGCGACATCATCGCGCGCCTGATCCAGATGCAGTATTCGCGCAACGAGATGGACTTCGGCCGCGGCACCTTCCGCGTGCGCGGCGATACCATCGACATCTTCCCGGCCGAGCACGCCGAACTGGCGATCCGGGTCGAGATGTTCGACGACGAGATCGAGTCGCTGCAGCTGTTCGACCCGCTCACCGGCCGCGTGCGCCAGAAGATCCCGCGCTTCACGGTGTACCCGGGCTCGCACTACGTGACCCCGCGCTCGACCGTGCTGCGCGCGATCGAGTCGATCAAGGCCGAGCTGCGCGACCGCCTCGACTACTTCCGCAAGGAGAACAAGCTGATCGAGGAACAGCGGCTGGAGCAGCGCACCCGCTTCGACCTCGAGATGATGGCCGAGATCGGCTTCACCAAGGGCATCGAGAACTATTCGCGCCACCTGTCGGGCGCGATGCCGGGCGAACCGCCGCCGACCCTGGTCGACTACCTGCCGAAGGACGCGCTGATGTTCATGGACGAGTCGCACGTGCTGGTCGGCCAGCTGTCCGCCATGTACAACGGCGACCGCTCGCGCAAGACCAACCTCGTCGACTACGGCTTCCGCCTGCCCTCGGCGCTGGACAACCGGCCTTTGAAATTCGAGGAATTCGAAGGCAAGATGCGCCAGACGATTTTTGTGTCGGCGACACCGGCGGACTACGAGAATGCGCACGCCGACAACGTGGTCGAGCAGGTGGTGCGCCCGACCGGCCTGGTCGACCCGCAGGTCATCGTGCGCCCCGCCCTGTCGCAGGTCGACGACCTGATGAGCGAGATCAACGACCGCATCAAGAAAGACGAACGCGTGCTGGTGACCACGCTGACCAAGCGCATGGCCGAGCAGTTGACCGAGTACCTGAGCGACCACGGCATCAAGGTGCGCTACCTGCACAGCGACATCGAGACCGTCGAGCGCGTCGAGATCCTGCGCGACCTGCGCCTGGGCACCTTCGACGTCCTGATCGGCATTAACCTGCTGCGCGAAGGCCTGGACTTGCCGGAAGTGTCGCTGGTGGCGATCCTGGACGCCGACAAGGAAGGTTTTCTCCGTTCCGAGCGTTCGCTGATCCAGACCATCGGCCGCGCCGCGCGTAACCTGAACGGCGTGGCGATCCTGTACGCCGACCACATCACCGACTCGATGCGCCGCGCGATCGATGAGACCGAACGCCGCCGCGCCAAGCAGATCGCCTTCAACGAAGCCAACGGCATCGTCCCGAAGGGCGTGCAGAAGAAGATCAAGGAGATGATCGACGGCGTCTACAGCAATGCCGCGCAGAAGGCCATGGCCGAGGGCGCTACCGGTCTGGCCGAGGCGGAAGCCGCGGCGAAGGTCGAGGGCATGAGCGAGAAGCAGATCAGCAAGGAGATCAAGCGCCTCGAGAAGCTCATGGTCGACCACGCCAAGAACCTCGAGTTCGAGAAGGCGGCCCAGGTGCGCGACCAGCTGCATGTGCTCAAGCAGCAGGCGTTTGGGGCGCCGGGGGCGGACAATGTGGTGTCGATGTTGGGGAAGTAAATTGGCAAAGCAGAACGGCGCCGGTGGCGCCGTTTTTTTGTGCTGACCATTTCGCCGATTTTCAACGTGTCAGACCGTGTGGGTTCAAGAACCCACCCTACGCCAACATCGGGTTTCGTAGGGTGGGTTCTTGAACCCACGCCTTCTCATCGCCGGCTGGCACGCGGCCCGTAACTGCCCCTACCGCTTGAACATCCTCGGATCGAAACTGAAGGTCCGCGCAATACTCAGCTTCACCTGGTCAAAGGCATGGTGCGCCGGGTTGATCACGAGATTCACGCCCTCCCCCACGATCACCGACGGCACCCGCATGTAGAGGTGTTCGCGTTTCTTGAGGAAGGCCGTGCCGAAGGCGGTGGCGCTGCCGCCGTCGTCGAGCGAGTCCCAGCCCTCGGGCAAATCCTCTGCCGCGACGTCGAGCCCGAGTTCGGGATCGTCCGGCAGGTCGATCGCGACCAGCACCAGCGGCTCCTCGTCGACCTCCTCGGTGTGGACGAATTTTTCCAGCACGGCCAGTTCCACCGTCATCGCCGCGTACAGGGCTGGCTGCCCCTCGCTGTGCCAGTGGCCGCCGCTCGCGCGCGCGCCGGCGCAGCTGCGGTCGAGGGCGGCTTTTTCGATGGAGATTCTCCAGGTTCTCATGAGTGCTGTCGCTTGATCAATTGATGGGACCAGCATACAACGAGGGCTGGACGCTGCCGCGCACGGCTCGAGGAGTGCCCTAAAAAACAAAAGCGGCCCGCAGGCTAATGCCGGTCACTTAAGGCA